>VSNK01000030.1:22875-31239 GCA_009774255.1 Faecalicatena sp. | reverse complement strand
ACAAAGAGTTTCGCTTGCGAAACTCGCGCCTGCGGCGGTCGCATAGCGACATCTACCTTGTACGCCGCAGTGCGCATTCCCCGGATTTTTTTGCTCTATAGGAAAATTCAGAGAACTTTCCTATAGAGCAAAAAAAATCCCTGACCCATCGGAGATTACTCTCCAATGGGACAAGGACTGATCTCATATCATTCACCTGCGGTACCACCCATATTGCCTGTCTGCCTCTTCTTTTACGCAGAACAACGGCCGCTCTATCATGTACTGACATACACTCCCGGCTGGTAACGGATCGGGTTCCCCGTCAGCGTCTACTCTTCCCGCCTGATAACGGAAATTTCAAGCTGCCCTCACAAGTCCATTCAGTAAAAACTCTTGCTGCCATAATCCCACCGCCTATGGCTCTCTGTGAACAAATATCCTTACCTACTCCTCTTGCTCATCGGTTTCATACGTTAAAGTATTAATTTGTTAAGCTGATAAATAGTATATGCGCCATTGTTCAAAAAGTCAAGAAAAAATTTTATTTATCTCCATAATGATACCGGCATGTTACTATTCACGGTGCCTTGCACCTTGCTGCAAGGTATCCGGCCAATAAATAGCGGTTGCTGGCATCTGACCCCTCGCCGTCAGGCGACTTTCAATGGGTCAGATGCGTTACAATTCGCGGTCGGTCAGGCCGTGAATTGTAACATCTTTAGAATCTAATTCAAACCAGAATTCCACACCATTGTCATAGTTACATACTCCATATTTTTGATGGAAGGATTCCATAATTGCTTTTACAATAGACAGGCCGATTCCGTTTCCGCCGTATTCCCTTGTGTGTGCCTTATCCACTTTATAAAATTTATCCCACAGCTTCCCGATATCCTCTTCCGGGATCGGTGCCCCGCTGTTAAATACGGTGATCCGCACGATATCCCCCTTCGGGATGACACGGATCTCGATCCTCTTTTCGCGGGCCACATGATGAATCGCATTCGTCAGATAATTGCGGAATACCTGCTCCGCCTTGAACTCATCCGCCCATACATACACAGCCTCGCCCGCGATAAAATCCACAGACGCCTCCGCCTGCTGGATCAATATCTCGCAGCTCGCGATCACCCCGCGAATCAGGCGGATCACGTCAAACCGCTCGACTTCAAGCTGTTCCGAGCCAAATTCAAGCTGATTCAGCGTCAGCAGATTCTTTACCATGTGATTCATCTTATTGGCTTCGTCCATGATCACATCGCAGTAAAACTCGCGGCTCTCCGCATCCTCGCTGATTCCCTCCTTCAATCCTTCGGCATATCCCTGAATCAGAGCGATCGGCGTCTTCAGCTCATGGGATACATTTCCCAGGAACTCTGTCCGCATATTTTCTATCTTTTCCTTCTGCTCAATATCCTTCTGCAGCTGATGATTGGCTTTCTTTAATTCGGATATGGTCGTCTCCAGCTTCTGCGACATGATATTGAAGCTTTCTCCCAAAATCCCGATCTCATCTTTGCCGCTGCCTGTATATCTGGCATCAAAATCAAGATTCGCCATACGTTTTGACAATACTGCCAGTTCCAGGAGCGGATTGGTAATCTTCTGGGAAAAGAACCAGACAAACCATGCACCGAACACCAGAGCCGCAATTCCCACATAGGCCAGAAACTTATTCGCCAGCGCCGCGCTGTCACGAATGCTTTCCAGAGGACTCCGCAGCAGGAATAGTGCCCCGTCGGAGAGTGTCCCGAACATTTCCAGATAAAGCGTTCCCCTGTTCAGCGGCTCTCCTGACTTGTAGAAGGTATAGTTGTCTTCCCCGTCCAGTTCTTCCCCCATGTTCTGCCCCGTGATATAACCAAACAGTTCGGTGGACAGCACCTCCCTGAACTGCTCCGTATACAGGACGAGCTGGAGATTATGCTCCCCGTCACGGGCAACAACAATCATGGAAATATTTGCACTTTCACTTCTCCACGCAATCTCTTTCTGCTGCTCTTCCTCCACCACATTTCCTGTCGTAATCGCGGCATCAATCATCCGGTACATCTCGATCATGTCAGACTTTTTATGGATGATATAATAATCTCCCAGAAAAATGGAGTTCACTATAAAGACCACTGACAGCAGCATGGCGATCAGCCCGACAAATACTACCACCAGCTGCCGCTTGATTGAATTCGCCATAATCTAGCCTTCCACCTCAAACTTATAGCCCATGCCCCAGATGGTCTTGATGCATTCACCCTTGTCTCCCAGCTTGCTGCGCAGCTTTTTCACATGGGTATCAATGGTACGCGCGTCACCGAAGTAATCATAATTCCACACATGATTCAGGATCTTCTCCCTCGAGAGCGCCAGCCCCTGATTCTCAATAAAATAGGACAGCAATTCAAATTCTTTAAAGCTGAGATCCACCTGCCTGTCGCCGATCTTCACGATATGGGCCGCCTTGTCAACCACAATCCCGCCTGCGTCTATGACATCGCTTTTCTCCAAGCCCAAAGTCCTCCTCAGGATCGCCTCTACCCGTGCCACCAGAATCTTCGGGCTGAACGGCTTGGAAATGTATTCATCCACACCCAGTTCAAATCCCTGCAGCTCATCCCGTTCATCCGAGCGGGCGGTCAGCATAATCACAGGCACCTTCGAATGCTCCCGGATCTCGCGGCACACCTGCCACCCGTCCATCTTCGGCATCATCACATCCAGAATGACCAGCGCGATCTCCTTATCCTCATAGAAGATATCCATTGCTTCCATTCCGTCACCCGCTTCAAGGACCACATAGCCTTCCCTTGCGAGAAAATCCCGGACGAGCTTGCGCATCCTGCTCTCATCATCAACGACCAAAATCTTAATCTTTTCCATAGGCAAATCTCCTCTTTGTGCCAATATATTCTTTGGTGCTTCCATCATTTTCAATTAGTATATGCAAAAGATATGTTTCTTTTGTGAAATCCATCCTGTGTTTTTCTTTTATCTGCTGTATTTTTGCCGCAGCCGCGCCATATCCGAAATATCTCTGAAATCATTCCACGCTCTTCAAGGATTCCACCATATTGATCTTTTTTAATTTAAAATACATGACGCCGTTCACAAAGGCGGAGAATCCCACGGTAATAACGAATCCATACACAAAACTGCTGAAATCAATATTCCGGCCGAACATTGCCGAATCAATCTCTACTGTCACAATGACGAACTGATGAAGAAATTTTCCAAGCACCATTCCCGCAAACGCCCCCAGTACTGTCAGGATCACGTTTTCCCGGTATACATACTGAGCCACCTCTCCCGGATAGAAGCCGAGTACCTTCAGGGTGGCCAGTTCCCGTTTTCGCTCCGTAATGTTGATATTATTCAAGTTATACAATACCACAAATGCCAGCATTCCGGCCGAGATCACCAGTACGACCATCACGATATTCAGGCTGACAAGCATATCATTGAGCTGCGCTTCGATATCCTTCGTGTAGCTGGCGCTTAAAGCTCCCTTTTCCTTCAGGACTGACTCTCCCACATCCTCCAGCTCCTGTTCCTTCCCTTCCTTCATCATAAAGTAAACCGAATTGTATTCCGGCTCTCTGCCATATACATTCTCATACAAGTCCGGCGTCATATACAGATAATGCTGCATATAATTTTCACAAATCGAGGAAATCTTTACTTCGACTTCTCCCTTTACATCATCTTTTATCATGATCGTGTCGCCAGCCTGTACCTCAAGCTGCTTCGCCATTTTCTCCGTAAGGATCGCGCCCTCATCATTCAGTGTATAGACTTCTTTTGTAATCCGGTCTCTGTGGATCACAAATTCCGGAAATCTCTCCACATCCTCAGGGACGTTCAGATATACGTCTTTCTTAATGCTCCCGTGGCTGACCGTCACCTGCTTGAGCAGATTCCGTTCTGTTTTTTCCACCCTGGAGTCCTCGGCAAGTGCTTCATAAGCCTGCCTTTTTTCCTTGTGAGACGCGTCTTCATTTAATATAATATCTCCATCATAAATCTGGAGCTCATGATATTGCAGCTGCCCGATATCAAAAATCGCGTCCTTTAGTCCAAAACCAACCAGAAGAAGAGCCATACAGCCGCCGATTCCAAAAATTGTCATAAAGAATCGCTTTTTATAGCGGATCAGATTCCGTATCGTCGCTTTCCATGTAAAATTCAATTTTTCCCATATAAAGGGAACCCTCTCCAGCAGGACTCTCTTTCCCTGCTTCGGTGCCGGCGGACGCATCAGCTCCGCCGACTGCTCCCTGAGTTCCCGGTAACAGGAGAATATCGTGGCAAGCAATGTACAGCCTAAAGCCGCGGCTGAAGCCATCAGCGCATAAGAAAGATTATAGGGAATTACCACATTGGGAATGTGTTCATACATAATACCATAGGCCGTAATGATGATATACGGAAATACCTTTTCCCCGAAAAGAACTCCTGCAATACTTCCTGTCACTGTTGCCAGAAAAGCATACCCCAGATACTTGCCCGCGATCGAATGCCTCTCATATCCCAGAGCCTTCAAAGTTCCGATCTGGGTACGCTGCTCCTCTACCATACGTGTCATCGTTGTCAGACTGATCAAAGCCGCCACCAGGAAGAACAGCACCGGAAATACTTTCCCGATCGCCCGCATCCGGTCCGCATTTTCCCCATATCCGGCATGCTCCGGCAGATCGTCCCGGTCATTGATATACCATTTTGCATGTTCGATCTTACTGATCTCATTTTCTGCGTCCCGAATCTTTTTCTCCCCATCTTTAATCTTGTCGTCTGCTTCCTTTTCCGCCTCCTGAAATTCTGCCTCTGCGTCCTTGAGCTCCTGCTCCTTTTCGGTAAGCTCTGCCCGGGCATCGGCAAGCTTGCTCTCCCCCTGCTGAAGCTGGTACCAGCCGTCATTGATCTGTGCCTGGGCATCATCAAGCTGGTTCCGTCCTGACGCGATCTGCGCTTTGCCATCCTCCAACTGCGCAAGTGCGTCATCCAATTGTGCCTTGGCATCCTTTAACTTGACATTCCCATCGTCTAACTGCGCCTTTCCGTCGTCAAACTGCGCCTGGGCATCGTCGATCTGCGCCTGAGCCGCTTCAATCTGCCGTCTGCCCTCTTCCAACTGCGGACCGGCCGCATCCAGCTCCGCTTTTCCGGCCGCCAACTGTGCCTGCCCGGCTTCCAGCTGTGCTTTTCCGGCTTCCAGCTCAGCCTGGGTGTCCTCAAGCTGTTTCTGACCCGCACTGATCTGAGCATCACCTGCAGCGATACCAGATTCCATCTCCTGCAGTGCTGCCTGCATCTCTTCACTGTCCCCACCTCCGGCAACAAGTGCATCATACTGTGCTTTCAGAGCCTGATACTGCTCCTTTGCCGCGTTCAGCTCTTCAATTTGAGCATTCAGCTGGCTGAAACCGGCCTCTACTTGTTGAAAGCCCGCCTCTATCTGCGCGCTCTTTTCCTCCAGCAGCTGCTTATTCTGTCTGTATTCCCGCAATCCCTGGTCATACGCTGCTTTCTGCTGCTCATATTCCTCCTTTTTCTCATAAAATTCATTCTTCTGCTCATTAAATTCTTCGAGCTGTTGGTCGAACTCCGCCTGCTTCTGATGATACTCCTCCAATTGCCCGTTGTACTCTTCCACATGCTGATTATATTCCTGTATATTTTCATTCAGCAGATCATTCTGCCTGTTTAATTCTGCCGTATTCTGATCTACTTCATTCTGCCCGGAAATCAGATCCGCCCGAGAATTCTCCAGTTCCGCAGCGGAATCATTGAGCTTTGCTTTGCCGTCATTTAACTGTTTGTGCCCGTCGTCCAGCTTCTTTCTTGCGTCATTCAGCTCCTTCTTTGCTTCTTTCTTCCCATCCTCCAGCTCTTTTTTAGCCTTGTCAAGCTCTTCGTTCGCCTCGTCTATGATTTCCTGATAACGCGCATCCTCCCTCTCTTTGCGGATAGACTCAACATGTTCCTTCACTTCCGCCACACGCTCCGCATAAGGATCCGTAAATTCCAGCAATTCCGCGGCTCCTTCTGCCGAAACGTACAGCTCCGTGTATACATCCATGGAAAAACTTTCCTCCGGCACACTGATAAAAGCCGCGATACTTCCCGTGCCGATCGTCGTGTTTCCCCGGTGGAACCCTATATAGCACGGGCTGCTGACTGTTCCCACAATGGTAAATGTATCCGTAGACAGGATATCTGTTATGGCATCATCTGTCCCGGACGTGAACGTAATCTTGTCCCCGATCCGATATCCGCTGGTTCCCAGATAATCCACGTCTACCACACATTCATCTTTTTTCTCCGGCAGCCTGCCTCCTCCACCGTCAGCAGATTCATGGTAGGAAGAATCGACATGATATGCACCGCCTGCTGGCTGTCATTTGCCAGACACAGGGCGTCCGTCGAATATCCATACTCTACCTTTTCAATCCCGTCCAGTTTTTCCAAGGCCCTCATATCGTCATCCGTCAGGCCAAGCGTACTGACCACCTGGATATCATATAGATTTTTCTCATCAAAATACTCGTCACCGGAATACCGCATGTCCGGCTCCGTAGCCCGAATTCCCGAAAAAAACGCGACTCCGATCGCCACAATAAAAAAAATCGACAAGAATCTTCCAAAGCTTGTTTTGATTTCCATAAAAAAGTCTTTTCTCAGTGCTTTTTTCCCCATATACAAAACCTGCCTGTCTACCATTCAATAAGATCTATGGATATCGGATGTGCATTCGTTTCCATGCTTGACACCTTGCCGTTCTTGATCTTGATCAGCCGGTCTGCCATCGGCGCCAGCGCGGAATTGTGGGTGATCACGATCACTGTCATCCCCTTTTCCCTGCACATATCCTGCAAAAGCTTCAAAATTGCTTTCCCGGTATTATAATCCAGCGCCCCGGTAGGCTCGTCACACAAGAGCAGCTTCGGATTCTTCGCCAGTGCCCGCGCAATGGACACCCGCTGCTGTTCCCCGCCGGAAAGCTGCGCCGGGAAATTGTCCAGCCGCTCTCCAAGCCCTACATCTTCCAAAACCGTCTTTGCGTCCAGCGGATCCTTACAGATCTGCAGAGCAAGCTCTACATTCTCTTTTGCCGTCAGGTTCGGAACCAGATTATAGAACTGAAACACAAACCCGATATCATTTCTCCGGTATCCGGTAAGCTGCCGCTCATTATATCCGGTGATGTCCTCTTCGTCCACAATGATCTTCCCGGAAGTCGCGGTATCCATCCCGCCCAATATATTCAGAACCGTCGTCTTCCCCGCTCCGCTGGGACCCACGATCACAACAAATTCACCCTTTTTGATGGCAAAATCTATCCCGTCCACAGCCCGAATCTCCACTTCACCCATCTGATATACTTTTGTTATATTCTCTAATTGAACAAACTCCGCCATAAATGGTTCCCTCTCGCTTACTCCTAAATTCAAATTTCTAAATTCTGTTCCGTTAGTTTAAAAACTTCATTTTTTAATTATACTCTCAATCAAAGCCTAAAACAATCCTAAATTCAATTCCGCTCCATCACCCACCCCCGTTGTAGGCCACACCATGACCAGGCGTGATCCCCAACTCAAATCAACCAAAAAGAACCCTGCTTTACCTTCCGCAAAGCAGGGTTCTTTTTCATTTCATTACTTTCATCATTACTGCAGCCGCATCGGGTTAACTTTGATGCCAGGCCCCATGGTAGAGGTGAGAGTCACACTCTTGAGGAACTGTCCCTTTACTGCTGCCGGTCTTGCTTTTATAATTGCATCAACAAGCGTCTGGAAGTTGTCCGCTAACTGCTCTTCGGTAAAGGAGGCTTTACCGATCGGCACATGGATAATATTTGTCTTGTCCAATCTGTACTCAATCTTACCGGCCTTGATGTCATTGATCGCCTTGGTCACATCCATGGTCACGGTACCGGCCTTCGGGTTCGGCATAAGACCCTTAGGTCCAAGTACACGTCCAAGACGTCCAACAACACCCATCATATCCGGAGTAGCGACTACGACGTCAAAATCCAGCCAGCCTTCATTCTGGATCTTCGGAACCAGTTCCTGTCCGCCGACGAAATCAGCGCCTGCCGCCTGTGCCTCGTCTGCTTTCGCATCCTTCGCAAATACAAGGATACGTACGGTCTTGCCTGTTCCATGAGGCAGTACAACCGCACCACGGATCTGCTGGTCCGCATGACGGCCGTCACATCCGGTTCTGATATGTGCTTCGATTGTTTCATCAAATTTCGCTACGGCTGCTTTCTTTACGAGAGAAATAGCCTCTGCCTTCTCATAAAGATTTCCTCTCTGAATCTGTTTTGCAGCCTCGATATATTTTTTTCCTCGTTTCATCTATATAACCTCCTTGTGGTATTGGCGGGAT
>VSNK01000030.1:0-22775 GCA_009774255.1 Faecalicatena sp. | reverse complement strand
ACCTCCTTGTGGTATTGGCGGGATAAAATCCCTCCCACTTCTTATTCCATCTTCTTGACTTCTGAAAAGCTGAGTTCAACCGGTGTCTCACGGCCAAACAGTTCTACATTGATCGACAGGCTCTCCTTCTGGTCATTGACGCTCTGTACAACGCCCACCGTGCCTTCCCAGGCTCCGTTCAATACGACCACAGCGTCGCCCTCCGCATAATTCACTTTCACTTCCTGACGGATACCGAACCGCTCCATCTCATCCTCCTCCAGAGGAACCGGCTTGGAACCAGGCCCGACAAATCCTGTCACACCACGTGTATTGCGGACAACGTACCACGTGTCGTCATTCATATACATATGAATCATGACATAACCGGGAAACAGCTTCTTCATGCTGACCTTCTGCATGCCGTTTTTCTGTTCCATCACTTCCTCCAGAGGAACCCGGACTTCCAGGATCTGATCTTCCAGATGACGGTTCTCGACCGTCTTGTCAATGTTCGCTTTTACTTTGTTCTCATACCCGGAATAGGTATGAACCACATACCATCTTGCCTCTGACATAAAATCACCTTTCCGTTATCGCTTCTCACTTTACCAAAAGGTCAATCCCGTATTTCATGATCGAATCGATCACCGTGATAATTGCTCCCAGCAATACGGAAACTGTCACGACTGCCGTTGTCTGTCTGACTAACGCATTCTTATCCGGCCAGATGACCTTCCTGAACTCTGCCTGAAGTCCCTTGAACCAGCTTTTCTTCTGCGTTTTTTCTGTTTTTCCGCTCATAATTATCCACTTCCTCCCAAATGACTATTTCGTCTCTTTGTGCAGTGTGTGGGTTCTGCAGAATTTGCAGTACTTCTTGGTCTCCATGCGTTCCGGATGAGTTTTCTTGTCCTTAGTCATGTTGTAATTTCGGTTCTTGCATTCCGTGCATTCCAATGTGATTCTTGTGCGCACAACTTCCACCTCGCTTTTTACTCAGAGCACCTTCGAAGCTCCGGCCGCCAAGACCGATACTGCCGAGAGAACGAGAGGGCTCTCTTGATTAACTACATGTTGCTGATGGTTGCGAAGCCATCAAATTTAGGCATAAAAAAAAGACCTACTTCCATTCGCAGGGCAATTGTAACACATGCCCTATAGGGAAGTCAAGTCTTTTTTCTGTTATAATACGATTTCCATTCCGATTTTCTGCGGTTTTAATCCGCATTTCTCATAAAATCTCATCGCTGTCGGATTGCAGGACCATACGTTCAATGTCACATTATAGCAGTCCTGCTCCCTGGCAAATTCCAGTACACTTTCGTAAAGCGTTTTCCCAATATGCTGCCCTCTGATATTTTCATCCACGCACAGATCGTCAATGTACAGTGTCTTGATGTCTGTCAGAATATTGTCATTCAAGTGCTGCTGAAAAATGCAGAAAGCATATCCCAATACGGCATCTGTTTCATCCACTGCCACAAAAATCGGACGCCAGTCATCATGGATGATCTCACGGAGCTGTTCATCCGTATACTTTCTGTTATTATTTCCCTTGAACAGATCCGGCCTTCCTGTGTGATGCACCAGGCATACCTGCCGGAGAAGCTCATTGATTCTGTCCATGTCCTTTTCTTCCGCACGTCTGATCTTCATTTTTTCCTCCATTTCTCCATCTTTTTTCAACACTCCACAATCACCTCATAAATATCATGCCCTTTATAATGCAGCCACTGATCCTCCTTCGGTTTCTTTCTGTTTCTGCTGAAGCTGATCAAATACCCTTGCCGCAGTTCCTTTGCTTCCAGGTAATCAACAAGCTGATCATACCCCTTCTGCTCATAAGCAGGGCCTCTCCACAATTTCAATTCTACAACAAATTCTTCCTCACCGTAAAAAACCTGAATATCCATCCGCATATTTTTCCGGGTCTGCGGCTCTACCGCATAATGTCCCTGCCCGTTAATGATCGGGCGCAGGAATCCTAAAAACAGCAGCCTTCCCTGCCGCTCAATAAAAGCACCGTCCTCTTTCCGGTATTCTGATTTCATAAAAGCTGCAAACTTTTGAACCACCTTTTCCATATCCAGCCTTCCATCCTGGATATATTGCGGCCTTTCTATATATTCCGAGTTAATCAATGCTTCCGTAGTCCGCACGGATATAAAATAGTTTAAAATCAATGTTTCGAAAATTACATTGGAAATCACTGTTTTTCCATCTCTTTCTTGCAGAATTCCAAACATGACTCCCAGATCAATGGCAGGATTGCTACGCTCAAAGACTACATTAGCGCCGTTAATCAAAAGCTGCTCCGTCAGGTTCGAAAACTCCTGGTTATTCCTGACATTTTTTATCACGTCCTCAAATAATGTATTCTGTTCTTTCAGCAGATTTCTTACTGCTTCCCGGAGCTTCTGCCTGTTCCAGCCCGCATCTTTTTCATCCAGCTTTTTGCACAGACAGCTGACCAGATAAGGATAACCTCCGGTATCATCATAAAGCTCCTCCGCCATCTGCCGTATATCCATGCCAGTGTGATGTTCTTCTTCATAAGACCGCAGCATTGTCGAAATATCTTCCGGCGAAAAGCTCATATCCACATCAAAATCAGCGGTAATATTCCACGGACTGTTATATCGATGAACCTCCTCCGGCCTGATCTTCAGCCTGAGATTTTTGATATCATAAACTCCTGCCAGAATGACGGAGTGGAATGCCGCTGTCTCTTCTCTGTTCAGATAATACTCGCGTATCTGTCCCAGGAAATCCAGCATAACCTGATTGTTGGATGCCTGATCCACTTCATCTATCATCAGCACGACCGGCTGAGACGCCGCGTCACATATATTGCTGAGTGCCTCAAACAGTTCTGCCAGATCAAAGAATTCACGCTCTTCTTTCCGCAAAACTTCCAATTCCAACAATCCATTTCTGTCTATTCTCCCGCTTTGCGTCTCATTTTCTGCCTTTTTTATAAAATCTCTGGCAAATGCCTGTGCAAAGGAATACTCGTTCCGAAATTTTGCGGAACTCATCTTCTGAAAACTCATGGAAATCACGATATATTCCGGCTGCAGATAAGCTTTCAGGGCACGTAAGGTCGTCGTTTTCCCGTACTGTCTGGCACGGTTGATTACAAAATAATCTCCATTGTCTATCAAGGTCTTTATCTTCCGCAGCCGTCCGTTTAAATCTACCATATAGTGCCTGTCCGGATAACAGACACCATTCACATTAAACTTTTTAGGCAAAACCATTTTCTCCTGACTTTATACAATTATGTTCCTTCCTGGAACCTTCCGTTTGCTAATCCGTTTTCATTATAGCAAACGGAAGGTTTTTGTAAAGTCTTATTTCTCACCTTTTATTCATTTCAATCACGGTATTATTCAAATCCAGCACACGCATATACTGAATCTTGTCGGTAATATTTTTGACGACTTCTATCCCGTGAATATCAAACTCTCCGGAATCTACCGGATAGTCCGTGGGGTCGAACGGGATTCCATTGTCACGTATGCGGAAAATGACGGACGCTTCCGTGACACACAGGTTCACATCGATCATATCCGCCTTTTTTCCGCCGTATCGGATGATGTTCACAAGCATCTCCTCCGCTGCCACTGCCAGCAGGTTTGCCTTTCCGGCGTCTACCTCCTGGGTTCTGCAAAAGGCAATGATCTCGCGGGGTATTTTCTCCGCCTCCTCCAGAGTCCCCTGGATGGAAAGATCCAGCGTACTTTCATCCTCACGCTCAGGCAGAAGCAAAAAGCTCTGTCCTTTGTATTTCCATCTACGGTATGCAAATACGATCCCGGCCGTCAGAATCTCGCCTGCGATAAAGGCTGCCATCAACGCGTACAGCATATTTCCTCCCATTGCTTTGGCCGCAAATATGAACAGGACCGCCGCGGGCAATATGGCAACGCAGGTCTGCAGAGAGGTCACGATTCCGGAAAGCCCCGTCTTTTCCGTGCTCTGATAATAGGTGGTCGTAAACTTGTTCCATAGATAGAAGGGCAGGCAGAACACAAAAATCCTCAAAGAAGGGACAGACAGTTCCAGAAGCTCTCCGCCGGAAATTCCGAACAATGCCACCACATATTTTGTAAATATAAGCAGCAGCACCAGAACCACGGCAAGCACGCCATAGCTGTAGGAGAGTACATTTTTTACCAGGCTTTTGATTCCGAAATAATCTTTTTCTCCATATATCACGCCGCCGATGGACGCAATGGTGCCGATCATGCCGCCGATCAGCAGCTCTACCAGCAGAACCACGTTGGTGCATACAGTATAGACCGCCATGGCGTCATTTCCGATCACCCGGACGATGATGGTGTTGAGCCCCAGATCCTTAAGCGTAAGAAAAATCATATACAGCAGGGTCGGAATCCCTGTGGACAGAGCGAGGATAAACGCGCTTTTTGTATCCCTGGACGGAAAAACAAATTTCAACATCCGCTTCGGTGATTTCAGGTAAGCAATCAGAAACAGCATTGCCAGCCCGTATCCCAGAACCGTGGACAGGGCTGCTCCGGCGGTCCCCAGCTTCGTATATTTTAAGATAATAAAGTCCAGGGTCAGGTTGATCACGTTGGATGCAATCACGTAGACCGAAGCGACAGACGGGTTGTTGTCCACGGCCACATAGCTGATGAACTGGAGCGCCAGACTGATCACCGGAGCACCCAGCAGAGTTACAAATACAAACGCATTGACATCCTTTGTGAGAGAATTTCCGCCGGTAAGCAGCTCCGCGAGCAGCGGGGAGGTAACCGAAAGCAGCGCAAACACAATACCGCAGAGCAGGCTGATGGTCATCGTGACGGAAAAAACTTTGTTCGCCTTTTCCCGTTCCCGCTTTCCCAGCAGGATACCTACCGCCACGCTGCCGCCCACACCCAGGACATAGCCCGGGATCTCCATGATATGATCTACGGTCATTCCCACCTTGACTGCGGACATGGCGTCCGCCCCCAGAAGATTTCCTACCAGCATGGTATCCACAATATTTCCCATCTGCAGAGCAGCGGTCATCATGATACTGGGCAAAAGATACTGCCACAGCTTTGTCTTGATTAATTTTTCATTTCTTTCCATGTATCATAACCTTTCTACAGCCGCGCCGGACAAAGTCTCTGCCCGGCGCGGCTGTCCATAGGAACCGTAGGAAAATAACTTTTAAAAGCTATTTCCATAAGGTTCCATAATATCATCGCAGCCATCGAAAGCCGCAATTTCAATTCACTCTGTTTTGAAATCCGAAGCTGCTACTCGAAAAATTCCAGCGTATCCAGCGCCCGGATCGCATTTTCCAGATAAGCGTCATCTGTGATCGGCCACTTGTAGCCAAGCCTGTAAAGCACCTCTGCCGTGAACTGATTTTCGGAGAGAATCTCATAACGCCTGTTTTCATCATCCGAAGCGTAAGCCACCAGGCCCAGCACGGCCTCGCTCTTTTCTTCCTGCGCTGCCGCCTCCTTTAAAGTACGAGCAAATACTTCATCGGACACAATCTCGATCTCAAAACCATAGGCACGCATCGCGTAGATCACATCGGACATGTAGATCTTGTGGGTGTTATATGCGTGGAATACGGTAAAATCATTTCTTCCGGAAGCCAGCGTCAGAACCGCGGCTGCCGTGGAATCAATGGGAGAAAATTCCGCAGGCGCATGCATGGCGCCCATGGGGAACTGCCCCAGTGTCTTATAGGCATTCAGCGCACGCATAAAGCCGTTGGTCACAAAATTAATCTGGAACTCTCCGTCCGATTTCCTGCTCATCAGGTTGCCCACACGGATGATCTTCGCATCCAGCCTTCCCTCTGCGCAGGCAGCCAAGACGGCACGTTCTGCAAGGAATTTGGTCCGGATATAATCATTTTCGATGATCTGGCCAAAATAAAGCTCGTTTTCCTGCATCCGCTTTTCAAAGGGAACCGTAAGCGCATTTCCTTCTCCTGCTACGGAGGTGGTGGAAATCTGTATCAGACGTTTGCCTGCATTCGAGCACAGCTCAACCAGATTCTTCACACCCTCCACATTGATCCTATCCAGCGTGTCATCCTTTACAAAATGTTTCACACAGGCCGCACAGTTGATGGCCGTATGCCAGTCCAGTTCTCCCAATGCAAGCATTTCCTTCCGGTCCGTGATATCTCCGTCAATGCAAACGATCCGCTCTTCAAACGCGTCCGAGAATGTCGTATCAAAATAGTACATGAGCAGATTCATCAGCCGCTTCTCGCAAGAAGAATAGCTCCCTTTTCTGACAAGGCAGTACACCTTACCCTGGCTGTGGATCAGGTATTCCCGCAGCACATGGATTCCCAGGAATCCGGTCGCCCCGGTCAGGAGCAGATTGCCCAGTTCTCCCTTTTCCACGGTGTCCACACGGCCCGGATCATTTTTCGCAAGCAGAGCATTGATCGCCGTAAAGTCATATTCTTTGATATCAGACTTCTCTTCTTCACTCTCCCCGCTGTCGGTGATCAATCTCGCAAGCTCCGCCGGGGTTGGATTGGCAAAGATATCCTTATATACCACCTGATATCCTTTGGTCATAGCGTACATGACGATCTTCGTCGCACTCAGGGAGGTTCCTCCGATCTCAAAGAAATTGTCGGCGGCTCCCACCTGCTCCAGATTCAGGATTTCCGCAAATTTATCGCAAAACTCCTTCTCCAGCGGCGTCGAGGGCTCTACATACTCCCGTTCCTCTGCGATATACCGGATTTCCGGAAGCTGTTTCTTATCAATCTTCCCATTCACCGTAAGGGGCATTTTTTCAAGCTGCATCAGCGCATTCGGCACCATATAATAGGTCAGCTTCGATTTCAGATGCTCTGTCAGCAGTTCGATATCGACTTCCTCTTCCGCCGTAAAATAACCGGCAAGATATTCTTCACTTCCGTTATTGCGGACAACGACCCTGCTGATCTTCACGCCGTCATAAGAATTGATCGCATTTTCGATCTCATCCAACTCCACACGGAGCCCGCGCAGCTTCACCTGATTGTCCATTCTGCCCAGGAATACAATTTCTCCCTTCTCGTTCCATCTGACCAGGTCGCCGCTGTGGTAAGCTTTCATACCTCTAAACCGGAAGAACGCCGCCTTGTTCCTGTCCGGCAGATTCACATAACCCCTGCCCACTCCGCTTCCGCAGATAATCAGCTCGCCGCTGATGCCCACAGGCAGAATCTTATTTTTCCGGTTCATCACATAGATCTTCACATTCGTGAGCGGCCCGCCGATATTGATCTCTCCGCCGTCCTCAAGAAGCTTCGTCGCAGTACTCACGGTACACTCCGTCGGCCCATAGCTGTTCACAATTTTCGCCGTAGGATTGACCTTGCGAATCTTGCCGTACAGCGTAGGCGGAAATACCTCCGCGCCGATGTCAAAGGCCCGGATTCCGGCCAGCGCAGGAGCCATCTGAGGTACCTCAACGATATTGGTCATATAGGAAGGCGTACACTTCATGATGTCCACCTTGTTCTTGGTCAAAAGTTCTGCCAGCGCCAGAGGATTGTGAATTTCCTCTTCGTTTGCCATACAGACGGTCATACCGTTGCACAGCGGAAGAAATTCCTCCATCACCGACACGTCAAACGTGATGGCCGCCAAAGCAAGAGACACCTTACCATTGTCCACGTAATTGGTGACCTTCAGGCTCTTGGGGTTGTAATTCACAAAATTGCACAAGTTGCCGTGCTCAATCATCACACCCTTGGGCTGTCCGGTGGAGCCTGACGTATACAGACAATATGCAAGGCTGGTCACCGGGATATCGAGATTCGGATTTTCGTCATTTTCCTCCCTGGTCAGTTCTTCTACGGTCAGCACCTGATACGGCTTGTCGTCCCAGAACCCCCGCCGCTCTTCCTTCAGCGTCTCACTGGTAATCACAAATGGGCATTCTGCGTCTCTGAGGCAAAAATCAATCCGGTCATCAGGATATTCCGGCACCATGGGCAGAAATGCACCGCCTGCCTTCAGGATGCCCTGCTGCACAATATAGACGGATTTGTCCCGTTCCAGGATCAGTCCCACCATCGTATCCGGCTTCAATCCCAGACGAATCAACCCATGGGCAAGCCGGTTTGCCAGACGATTCAGTTCCCCGTAGGTCAGGCTTTCCCCGTTGGCAACCACGGCTGTGCGTTCCGGGCATTTTGCCGCCCAGCTTTCGAACAGACGGTTCACGCTGACTGGTTCCACCGGATATTCGGTCTGGTTGAACTGCTCCACAATCGCTGCCTGCTCCGGTGATGTAATATTGACATCCCCCAGTGTATTTGCCGTAAGGAAACTGGAAGCCGCTTCCGTCAGAATATCATACATCCTCTCGATAAACGCTTCGCTGAACATATTTTTCCGGTATTCAAATTCGTACCGGTACTGGTTCTCTTCCACAAAAATATTGATGGAAATGTCCGCTTTCGCCCGATCCGAAACGCCTTCCCGGAATATCGTTTTCTGTCCGACGATCTCAAATTCCACAAAATCATCGCCCTGGTATACGAATATGATATCCGGCCTGATATGATATGCCCTGCTGATCTCTGCAAAGGAGTAAATATCGTGAGCCATGGACAGACGGAGCTGATCCTGTACCGCATTTAAGTATTTCGGAATCTCCGTACTCTCCTCCAAAGCACAGAACAGCGGCAGTGTTTTTACGAGCATACCCATCATTTCCGCGGTGCGCCCGTCCCCTCTTCCATTGTAAATAGTAGTAAAGCAGACCTCCTCCGAGTTCGCATATTTGCCCAGCACATATCCCATAACAGACGTAAAAAATACGTTCGGCGTAATCTTATGCTTCCGGCAGAATGCCTGAACCCTTTCCTGGGAAAGCTTCGGACTGTACTGCCTGTAAAATCCGCAGGCTTCTTTCTCTTCAAAAACATCTCTGTCCGGAACCGTACATTCCGACACTCCTGATAGCAGAGAGTCGTAGTATTCCTTCGCTTTGGCATGTTCCATCCCTGCCCGCCTCTGCTCTTCGTCAACGGCAAGATCGAACTGCGTATACATTTCACCCAGAGGTTCTTTTCCGTTCATCACCCGGTCAAGCTCTTCCGCGAAAACAGCAATAGACGTCCCGTCACTTATAATATGATGGAAGTCTGTCACTAGATAGATGTGTTCCTCTGTCGTATAGACCGCGAGCCGGTACAGAGGACCGTTTTCCATATCGAAGGGCCTCGCAAAGTTTTTGAAAAATGCTTCATATTCCTTTTCAGAACCGATGCATTGTTCTATCTCGATTTCCCGCCCGTCACAGGGATACATAAACGTATCGCCCTGCTCATCCGTGCAGATACGGCATTTGACCGAGGCATGGGCATCCAGAACCTTCCGCACGGAATCGCATAATTTTTCCACATCCATGGAGGAATCGAAGGTAAAGCTGCCCGGAAGATTGTAGAACACGGAATCCGGATTCATCATGCACTCCACATAGATTCCAAGCTGAGTCTGCGTCAGAGGATATTTCTCACGTTTTTCCCGCTCTCCGTTACTTGTCTGTCCGTCTTCGGAAAACTCCCCTCCCCTGCCGGAAATGTATTCCTCCAGCTTCTCTGCCGTTGGGAACTGAGTCAGCTCCCGGATGCCAACCGTCACACCGCATTGTTCCGAAAGCCTGACGATAAACTTCATGGAACCTATCGAAGTAAGCCCTGCCTCATAAAAATCTGTGGTGATGCCAAACTCCTGATGTCCGATGACCTCCGCAAGGCAGTCGCAGATCTTTTGCTGGATTTCATTCTGCGGCTTCACATGCTCCTTCGTTTCCTTCTGCGGAACGGGCAATGCACGCCTGTTGACCTTCTGATTCTGGTTCAGAGGGATCTCGTCGATCTGCATGGTAACTGCCGGAACCATATACGGCGGCTTTTGTTCCAGAATAAATGCATTCAAAGCTTCTATATTAATCTTTTCGTCAGAAACAATATATGCGGCAATAAACTTTCCGCCTCCCGCTTCATCGAAGGCCGCAACGGTCGCGTCCTGGATTCCCGGGAATTCCCGGATCACGCCTTCCACTTCCGTCAGTTCAATACGGAATCCCCGGATCTTCACCTGGGCATCCCGCCTGCCGATAAACTCGACGCAGCCGTCCGGCAGGAAGCGCACGATATCACCGGTGCGGTAGATTCTGTCGTACTTTGAATCTTCACAGAATGGATTGCGGATAAATGCTTTTTCCGTCTGTTCCGGCCGGTTCAGATATCCTCTCGATACCTGGGGACCTGAAATCAGCAATTCCCCGGGGACACCCACCGGCACTCTGCAGCCATGGCAGTCGGCCACATACAGCCGAATATTTTGAAGCCCTTTTCCGATGGGCACATTTTTATAAAGCCGTTCTACCCGAAAAGCCGTTGTCAGAATGGTCGTCTCAGTGGGACCGTAGACATTGTAGAACCGGTATTTGGGCGGAGCCACTGGAACCAGCGTCTCACCTCCTACGGAAAGTGTTTTGAGAGAACCGCATTCCGCGAACAGGTCGGCAAACTGCCGTCCCACCTGGGTGGTCATAAAGCTGTGGGTAACTCCGTTTTCTTCAAAATATTTCCGGAGTGCCATAAGGTCAAGACGGATTCCTTCCTCTATAATATGAACCTGCGCACCACACGTAAGAGCCGGATACATATCCATCATATTCGCGTCAAAACCGAAGGAAGCATAGGCTGCCACCCGGCTGTCCGGGGTCAGCTCATAATAACGCTGATACCAACAGCAGAATGCTGCCAGGTTCCGGTGCTCCAGCATGACTCCCTTCGGCACGCCGGTGGAACCGGATGTGTAGAGCAGGATAAATAGATCCTCCGGTGCCGGAGCGAACCGCTCCACAGGCACTTCCTCCCTGTCAGGAAACGGCGTAGCTTCTTCTAACGATGGAATTTCTTCTATAGAAAGAACCCTGCCCTGATACTCGGGTACCAGATGCAGCAGTGACGGGTCCGCGATCAAAAGCTTTGCGTGTGCATCCTCCATCATGAATTGCAGCCGGTCCGCAGGGTAGCCCGGATCCAGCGGCTGGTATGCCGCCCCTGATTTCAACACGCCGATCGCCGTGACAGGCATGTATTCACATCTTGGAATGAGGACAGACACAACATCCTCCCTTCCGATTCCCAGGGAATGGATGTACTGCGCGATCCGGTCCGTCACTCCTCCCAACTGGCGGTAAGTCAATTTTTTGTCCAGATATACGACCGCGGTCTGGTCCGGATACCGGGCCTCTGCCTTTCGCAGCATATCCACGATTGACAGGCTGTCGTCGTAATCCACATCCACATCGTGGAAGGAATCCAATTCTCTTTGCAGTTCTTCGGAAAGAAGAGAGAGAGACGAGATCTCATCCTTTCCGGACAGAATTTCCCTCAGCAATTCTTCAAAGGAGAGGAAGATTCTGTCCATGGTCTCCGGGCCGTAGGCAGAATCCGCATATTTTACCCTTATGGTCAGACAGTGATTCTCGAAAGAAAAGAAGAGGCAAAGCTTCGCTTCTATCTCCTGATAATCCGAGAGTGAGAAGGAGTGATAGAACTGTGCTTCTCCTGTCACAAATGGTACGGAATTCCAGCCGAATTCCCTGCAAAGCTCGGGAAAGCCTGCCGACATATGAGTCTTGTTTTCTTTGACCTGTGTCCGGAATGCAGCGATATATTCTGAAAAAAGCGGAACTTTTTCACTGCTCATAAAGACCGGAACAGGGGAACCTTCCGCGGATACCGCGCAAAGTGCCGCCGTATTGTTGGTGTATTTCTCCAGAAGGATCAGGAATACCGCCTGAGACAATTCCAGAAGATCCAGTTCCCTTTCCGCACAGAATGCGGCAGCGGCCGAAAACACACTTCTTGAAATAGCACGGGTATATTCCGCCTCCCCCGAACCTTTCGCTTCAAAATCCGGAAGGGGCGAAGAATCAATCTCGGAATCTGTGACAATACTTCTAAAATATGTAAAATCATTTTTTATCTTATCCATAATACACTCCCATTTTATACTGCCTGAATGTCCAATTTTCTGTCAAATCCGGTCAGGCGGAATACGTCCATCACCTCGCTGTTTACATGGATAACACAAAATGTACCGCCCGCTGTTTTCATTCTCTTGTAAGCGGAAACCACTTCCCGCAGTCCGGAAGACGAGATGTATTCTAATTTTTCAAAGTCGAATACGAGACTTTTGATATCGGAAAGCTCTGCGACCGCTTTGCCGAGCTCTGGGGACGCCTGTGTGTCCAGCCAGCCTTCCACAAACAGAGTCGCCTTTTCACTTTCTATTTTTGTTGTAATTGTCATTTGAAATCCTCCTTATATTTTCTGCTTTTCTTCTTTTTTCTTTCTTATACTCACGGCCAGTAAAATAGCGGTTGCCGGCAACCAGTATCATATTATTTTCCTCCCTTTATCTTCCTTTCGATCCCCTGGTAGACCCTCTGCATGGACATGCCTTGAACGATTGTTGTAAAAAATACGATGGCATAAGTTCCTCCCATGACAATATAATAGGTCTTTTGTTCCAGCATCGATCCGGTGCTCATGGCAAGGGCGACCGACAGCGCGCCCCGCAGACCGCCCCAGGTCAGCAGTTGAATAAAGCTGAGCCTGTCGTATCCGTCCGGCAGTTCCCGGATCAGCAGCGTGGCTATCCCCAGGCTTCCCGCCCGTGCCGCCAGATTGGCCGCGATGGCAAGAAGGGACAGAACCAGCACATGGGGCATCTGTAAAATATGTAAAAATGAGAGGCCCAGTATCACATACAGCACCGAATTGAGCAGAGTGTCCAGGATGCCCCAGAACATATCGAACTGTTCCAGTGAAAGCGGATGCCCGTTCTGCTCTTCCCGGTTCCGAAGCGCGGAAAACAGGATTCCGCATACGACGGAAGCGATCGCGCCGGAAAAACCAAACGTCTCACACAGAAGATACGACAGAGCTACCGCAAGCAGGCTTGTAAAGATCTGTCGGTTCTCATCCCCCGTTTTCCGGAAAACGGGAAAACAGACCGCAGTCACTGCCATTCCCACCAATACCGCCCCAAACAATTCCTTCCCCATGACAACGAGAAATCCTCCGTTTTCCTCGGCCGTCACAAGACTGGAGAAACAAACGAACAGCGCTACTCCTACACCGTCATTGAATAAAGATTCCCCCTCTATAATGAAACCAACCCCGGCGGGGAGATTGAATTTTTTCAAAATACTTGTAGCCGCGATCGGATCCGTAGGAGCGACAATACTTCCGAACATCAGGCATACCGGAACCGTCAGGCGCAGTCCCAAGAGCCATCCGATCCCCCAAAAAAGCAGCCCGTAAAATACGGCTCCCAGAAGAGTCGCACCAACGGCAAGAATGGTAATGGCCTGCGCATGCTTTTTCAAATCTCTGAGGCGCATATGGCAGGACCCTGCGAAGAGCATAAAGCAGAGCACTCCTTTGATCAGAAATGTTTCCAGATCAAATACCTGTATATTTTCCAGTATTGCTTTTACGGAAGAAGCATCACTGAAAAAGCTTCCGATGAGCAGAAGAACTCCTCCGATCACCACAGAAAAGAGCATATAAGAAATCTCATATGTAAATTTAGTCACCTTTTCATTAAAAAATCCCAACAACACCACAAATCCAAGCAGCACGACCGCATTTTCCAAAAATCCGTCCATCTTTCATTCTCCCTTGATTTCTCTCAAAAAACTTATTTTACCGATTTTACATTAACACATTTCCTTATCTTTCATCAATTTTATATGCACAACATGTGAAAATTCTTCACAAGATGTACCATTCCTTTTCAAAATGTGATAGAATAGAAATCGTTATTATACTCACGGCCGATGAAATCTGCCGTGAGTATCGCGCCAGCTGCAGCCGCGAAGCGGCATACTTCCTTATGCGGCTGTGCGCATCATGTTATACTTCGCGGCAGATTTATCTGGCGCGCAGTATAACACTTTTGAAATATTAACATTTTTGTAATAGGAGTTGATCTTTTGCGGATTGCAATTATAGATGACCTGCCCTGGGATCGGCAGCGTCTGACGGATGACATCTCCCGTTGGGCCGATGAGCACTGCCTTCCCCTCGATTCACCGCCGGACCAGTTCGAAAGCGGAGAAGTATTTCTCAAAAATTTTTCGGCAGGAAAGTATGATGTCCTGTTCCTGGATATTTACATGGACGGCATAAATGGAATGGACACCGCGCGTAGGATACGTGAGAGCGACACTGCCTGCCGCCTGGTTTTCACTACTACCACCGCGGATTTTGCCGTGGACAGCTATGACGTAGATTCTTCCTGGTATCTGGTAAAGCCCTACAGCTATGAAAAGCTTTCCCATGCCCTTGCCCGCTGCTGCGCTTCCTGGCAGGAGCAGCACCAGTCCCTTCTGGTACCCGGAAAAAAGGGAGAAGAAAAGCTTCCGCTGCACCAGATTGCATGGACGGAATATGTAAACCGGAAGGTCTGTGTCCATTTTAAAAATGGGCTTGATACACAGATCTCCATGCGGCAGACGGATTTTTCCGAACTGTTACTCGCGTATTCCTTTTTCTGCGACTGTATGAAAGGGCTGATCGTGAATTTTGAGGCAGTGCAAAAGCTTATGGATGACTGTTTTCTGCTTAAAAGCGGCGAAAAAATTCCTATCAGCCGCCTGAAATATCGGCACGTGCGGGAACAATTTTTAGAATATTCCTATACTCAGGCAAGAGCAGAATAAAAAAATACAAAGGACTCCGGATTATTTATGGTAGAATCTATTTTTTTTATGTTGGCGAAAACCATGCCTTTTCATTTGTTTGCCTATGTACCATTCTGGAATCATCTTCGTTTTCCAAAACGGGTCACCGCTGTTTTCTTAATTTTGGAGCAGCTTCTTTATCTGGGACTGTTCCTGTTGCTGACTCACATCGGTGTTTCCATTGCGCAGGCGCAGTTTGTAGCCATACCGATTTATGGTACATGCTTCTTTTACTTTGTAAAAATGCATTGGGGAAAGGTCGCGTTTCTGTACATCTTTACTACGGATTATCTGATGGTCATTGCAGGGATCGTTACCTATTTAGGAAAGCTTCCGGGCAGCTTTGGGGTTGATTCCTGGCAGGCAGGTGCTCTTATTCTCCTGCTCTTTTTCCTGACGTTACCCTTTATGCTGCGTTATATCTGCAAGACCGCAGAATTGGTATTTTCCATTGACGCACCGACGATCTGGAATACCATCTGGCTGCTTCCTCTGTTTACGAGCATCATTGTGCTGCTCTTTACTTATCCGGTCACGGAAACGAATCCTCGTACCCTGTTTGCCCGCATTCTGCTGATGCTGTGTATGTTTTTAATTTATTACCACATACTTATGATCATTCATCAGATTCAAAAGCAGGCTGCCGCGGAGGAACAGGCACGGAGCCTGGAGCATCTCATTCAGGTCCAGGCCGGACAGTACGCACTGCTCCATTCCCAAATGGAAGAAACCCGCCGGGCAAGGCATGATCTGCGGCAGCATTGGGCTGCGCTCCGGGGATGTATGGAAAGCGGCGACCTGGATGCCCTGGCAGATTATATAACGCACTATGGCGCCAGCCTCCCCGCTGATTCGGGCCGCACATTCTGCAAAAATTTTGCAGTAGATTCAGTGCTGAATTTTTATGCAGAAAAGGCCGACGCCCTGGGGATTCCCATGGAGATTTCTTTTCAGATGGACAGACAGACGCTCATACCCGAGCCGGAATTCTGTGTGCTGCTTGGCAACCTGCTGGAAAATGCACTGGACGCCTGTTCCGGTATGGAAAAGAATCCGGAAGCTTCGGTGCGCTCCGGTACAGAAAAGAATCCGAAAGCTTCGGTGCGCTCCGGTGCGGAAGGGAATCGGAAGCATGTTTCTGGCAGGGAATGTTTCATACGGGTAAAAGCCAGGCAAAATGGAAATAGTATGCTCTCTCTGGCTGTGGATAATACCAGTCCTCAGGCTCCGGTGATGGAAGGCGAGCAGATTCGCTCTAGCAAGCATGATGGCTTTGGTATGGGAACACTGTCCGTGCGGCTAATCGTGAAGCGATATCATGGTGACGCAAGATTCCAATGGAAGGATGGGGTATTTTACGCTTCGGTGATGCTGAATCCGTAAGCGCTTTAAACGAAAATGTGCAGTGCGATATCTGCTTTATATGGCGCACTGCACATTCTCCTAACCTGGATAAGCCAGAAATGCATGATTCGAAAATTTTGCCACTTTGCGCAAAATTTCGTTATGAAGTGCCTAAGGGATTTTCAGCTTTTCAATAATTCCAGCACCGCATAAGTTCTTCGCCCCAGATCTTCTTCCAGCGGCAGTTCCTCCGCCCGTGCTTTCACTTCCTGAGGAAGATTATAAAGATTAATCACTTCCAGCCCTTTTCCCTCATAATATTTCTGCAGATAGTCTTTTTCCGCCTGTACGCTGCTGGAAAGGAAATAATTCTTGTGCATCCCATCCTTGACCTGCATTGCCTGAGCAATATATTCGATCCAGCTTACAAAGGTCTTCAAATTATAATCATTGAGCGAATACCCCACGAACAGGAATACATGGTCGATCAAAAGTGCTTTCAGAAATACCTCCATCAGGCGGTGTGTTTCCGAATAACAAAGGTAGTCCTCCTCTTTAAAGACTAGCTTCTCCACCTGGTCAATATCACCGTGCATCTTGATCAGATACTGGTTTGCCGTGCCTCTCAGAAGCTGCTTCCCCTCACGGATAATTTCATAACCGTCCGCAATCTGATCCAGCAGTTTGTCATAATTCGTGGTGACCAGATGTCTGGGACGCAGGGAAACGATCAGTTCGTCTAAAATATTTGGCTTCGCGTCTCTGGGAACCAGTTGCCGTATGATCTCATAATAGTCCCTGTGGCCTTCACTCTCATCCATGCAGAAGAAATATTGCGGAATCCGTATGTATTCTTCCATCGCCAGCCTTTCGATGGAAGGATAACCGATCCGCTCCGCAAATACCTGGACCATCTGCCCCCAGGTGGGAAGGTTGGAATTGCGGGACACACCCGCCCCCACAAAAATCACCAGCTTTTCTTTGGCAAGAGCCTGTTTTAAGTCTTCGATTCTTTGATAAAATTCGTCCATATTCCGCTCCTTTTCTTTCATCAGACAGATGATTCGCCCGTCAAACGCTCTCATTTTCCCTGTTCGGTAAGGAGCCGTATGGAAATGGACTTTTGACGTTCGAATCATAGATATCTTCAAGTGTCAGAAGGGAACCTCGCCCTGTACTTCCTTTCTGATTTTCGGATCCGTGCCCCACCATTGACCCACGTCGCTAAGCAGGAAAATTTGGAGAATTTTCCGATAGGCAAAATAATAGACTCATAAGTTAGTTTCTTATGAGTCTATTATATTTAGAGGCCGCTATTTTGTCAAGGTTACGGACTTTTTATGGGCAGGCAACTTTTCATGGGCTTGATACGTTTCAATTTATAGCCAGTCAGGCCGTGAATTGTACCCTTTTTATTCTTCTGTTACGAATACAAACTTCACTTCTCCATCCATATCGTCGGAAATCCCGGAGAAATTCTTATATGCACGGGAAGCATCCAGCATCTCGTTCATTTTATCCAGCAGTTCTTCCACATCTCCGCCGAATGCGTCTACCAGCTTCTGAATTCCGTCTCGGTCGAACCTGATCATGCCGTCGTTGAGTTCTGCGGCTCCGTCGTCCAATTGCTGCACGCCGTCGATCAGCTCACCGGAACCGGACTTGAGGGTATTCAGTCCATCTTTGAGTGTGAGCGCTCCGTCGTTTAACTGGGAAGCTCCCGACGCAAGGTCGGACGCTCCGGAGGCAAGATCGGACGCTCCATCCGCCAATTCGGATGATCCGGAGGCTGCTTCGGATGCTCCATCCGCTAATTCGGACGCCCCGGACGCTGCATCGGTCGCTCCCGACGCAAGCTCAGACGCTCCCGACGCTGCTTCCGATGCCCCGGACGCTAACTCGGACGCTCCGGCAGCCGCACTTTTCGCACCCTCGTTGGCTTCTCCCATTTTCTCCGAAAGCTGTGCGCTCCCTGCGTCAAGCTGCTGCGCGCCTGCAGATAACTGATTCAGGCCGCTTGCAAGGCCGTTTTCGCCGTCGACACCGGCAACAAGCTGAGAGGTTCCAGATTTGAGCTGGGCCACGCCGGAATTTACCTTTCCAACCATACCGTTTACTCCATCATTTAAAGCTGTTGTACCTTCAGCCAAAGCACCAATCCCCGCCTGAAGCTCAGGCATGTTCCCTACTAACGTCTGTGCCCCTGTATTGACTGCGTCTGCGCCTCCTGCCAGTTTCGCCACTGCCGCCTGACCACCTTTCAAACCTTCGGATAGCTGCGCTGCTGCTCCCTTCAAAGCATCAAGTTGAGCCGATAAAGAGGGAGTCTCTGCCTGCGCGGCTATCCCCGCATTTGCTTCATTTACAACTTGATCTATATCATTAGATATTGCTCCCGCACTTTGAAGCGCCGCCGATGCCATATTTGCCGCCTCACTTGCAGCTGCGCTTGGAGCAGCGGTACTATAAGAACTACTGCTGTTAATCACGTCAATCGCGCTATATGCCGCATTCAATATGGACTGCTTTTCGTTCTCATCTGTAAGCATATTAGCCGCCTCTATAACTCCCGCTAATGCGCTATTTCCGTCAATTGAAACATATGAGCCTCCAGTTTCCGAAGCAGCCTGGCTGGCATAAGATTCAACTGCCTCCAGTTGGTTAACCAATACATCGGCATTTGCTTTCGCATTTGCCCCTGCGGCATCCACAGATGCCGTATCTGCTGGTGGCTGAACGAAAGCTGATGGATCAATTGAAGTTAATTCGGCTGATAAAGCGTCTGCCGCCGCTACTAATTCACCCATACTTCCATTAAGAGCGTCAAGACCAGTTTTCACCTGTTCTGCCCCGGATGACAGCTGGTCTGCTCCGGATGACAGCTGGTCTGCTCCGGATGCTAATGCCCCGGTTTTTTCCTGCAATGTCTTAACTCCGCTATCTAATTGTCCGACTCCAGCGACAAGCCCCGGAAGTTGTTCCGTAAGCTGGCTTTGCATCTGCTCCACACCTGCATCCAATGCCTGCACCCCGGGAAGCAGCACATTCTGGGTCTTCTCCGCCGCGGTCTTTAGCCCCAGATTCAATTCCCCTGCCCCAGTTGCAAGAGTCTTCGTTCCGTCATAGAGCTGGCTGGTGCCGTCCGCAAGCTTCGCATTTCCTGCCGCAAGCTCCTTGCTTCCATCCGCAAGCTTCGCATTTCCCGCTGCCAGCTCCTTACTTCCGTCCGCAAGCTTTGCATTCCCATCTGCCAGTTCCCTGCTTCCGTCCGCAAGCTTCGCGTTTCCGTCCGCCAGTTCCTTGCTTCCGTCCGCAAGCTTCGCGTTTCCATCTGCCAGTTCCTTACTTCCGTCTGCCAGTTGATTGCTCCCGTCCAGCAACTGATTACTTCCATCCGCAAGCTCACTCGTCCCGGCCTGCAGATCTCCGCCGCCGGCCACCAGCTGATCGATTCCGTCAGTCAACGTACCGGATGAGGACAGCAGTGTGTCAATCCCGTTCTTCAGTTCGCCGCTTCCGCTGACAAGCTGGCTGGAGGCGTCCTGCAGTTCGTCCATGGAGTCATTCAGTTCATCCAGGCTGTCAAAATCATCCGTATCCAGATCATTGAAGATGCTATTGGTCGCTATGGTGAGTCCTTCCACCGGTTCATACTCCGTCACGTCTGCTTCGAACTCAAAGTAATCCGGAATATCCAGGTCCTTGTCTTCGATCCCCAGGATATTTTTCATAGCCGGAAGGCCGTAACCGATGACCATATCCCGCTCTCCGTCAGAGATCAGCTTCCCGTTCTCTACCGTGACATTTTTAAATATATCTCCATCAAGAATCAGCCCGGTCGCCATCATGAACGGAGTCGATGCCTTTCCTTTCGTTCCGCTCTTATTTTCATAGGTATAACGGATGACCACATGGCCGCTCTTCCCTTTCAGATCCGCCGCGGAAATGTCCTTTCCGTCCAGCTTATAGGAAATCTTGATCCCAACAGGGAGCTCTTTTGTCGTAGTTCCTTGATAGCAGATATCCGCATCCGCCGTGTCCCACACAACGCTGCTGCCCATCGTGGAAAATGCCTCGTCGCCCTTTACATTTACGATATCCCGCAGATCCGAGATATCTTCCAATTTTGATTTATCAGAAACATTTTTCAGCTGGTCAGACACGGTGACAGATTTTACGGAACCGCTCCCGTCGATCTTCGCGTATACTGTCTCCTCCTTCTTCGGCTTTACGGAGGACGATTTTTTATCCGAGGACTTCGAATCCGACTCCTTTGAAGATTTATTTTCGGACGATTTTGCTTCCGAACCTGTCTTTGCAGTTTCTTTATTTTCCGATCCGGCAAATTCCGCCGCAGTCACCGTCACATTTCCTGTCTCAGACACATCTGACGGAATGCCTGACAGGCTTCCCGCCACCAGACCTACTAACATCATACTTGCAATGAATACCCTCACTTCTCTGTTTTTCATAAAACACAGCCTCCTATTCAATATGATATTCGATTCATTAGATTTTTTATAATGTAGTCACTGTTTTCAGCTTTTCTTTCTTTTTGTGCATGTCTCTGGTCGTCACGCAGATCACTTTATCAAATACCATCATCATCGACGGCAGAATAAAGATTACAACGAACATACTGACAATTGCGCCTCTTGCCATCAATGTACACAGCGCGGAGATCATATCAATGTCTGAGTACAGACCTACCCCAAAGGTCGCGGCGAAGAATCCAAGCGCCGATACGATGACCGAATTGATTGAGGATGACAGCGCAATCCGGACGGATTCCTGTTTCTCTTTTCCGCTGCCCCGTTCCTTTTTGTACCGGGTGGTCATCAAAATCGCGTAATCCACGGTAGCCCCAAGCTGGATTGTTCCGATTACGATGGATGCGATGAAGGGCATCCTCGTCCCGGTGTAATACGGGATTCCCAGGTTGATAAATATGGCAAATTCGATAACCGCCACCAGGATCACCGGCAGGGAAACGGACTGGAATACAATGGTGATAATTAGGAAAATCGCGATAATCGATACTGCGCTTACCACCTTGAAATCCTTATCTGTGATCGTGATCAGATCCTTTGTACAGGGCGCTTCTCCGATCAGCATTGCCGAACTGTCATATTTTTTTACAATGGAATTCAGCTTCGTACACTGGTCATTGACCTCATCCGTAGCCACCTTATATTCCGACTGTACAAGGATTAGCTGCCAGTCTCCCTGTTTCAGTTTCTCCGTCACCTCCGACGGAATCATATCCCTTGGAATCGCAGAACCCAGAAGACTGTCCAGACCCAGTGCGAATTTTACACCCTCTACGTCTGACATTTCATTCAGCATCGCTTTTGCGTCCTTTGACGAGAGCTCTGCGTCTGCCAGTACCATATGAGTCGCGTTCATGTCAAATTCATCTGCCAGCTTTTCATTTGCCTGGATGCTCTGCAGATATTTCGGAAGCGTGGCATCCAGATTATAGTAAACTTCTGCTTTTGTATAACCCCACAGTGCCGGTCCCAGAAGAATGAGGAACAGAAGTACAAATGCTTTATAATGCTTTGTGATCAGCGCGGCCACTTGATCCATATTGGGAATCATGGACTTGTGCGTGGTCTTTTGGATCGCTTTATCAAAGACAAGAATCAGGGACGGCAGGATGGTGACGCAGCTTATGACACCGCAGATAACCCCTTTTGCCATTACGATTCCCAGGTCCCGGCCCAGTGTAAAGCTCATGAAACACAGGGCGATAAACCCTGCAACAGTGGTCACCGAGCTTCCCACAACGGAAGAAAATGTATTGGCGATCGCATGTGCCATGGCTGTCTTTTTGTCACCGCCCAGCTTCTGTTGGTTCTCCTGGTAGCTGTGCCAGAGGAAAATGGAATAATCCATGGTCACCCCGAGCTGCAGTACCGCACTCAGAGCCTTTGTAATATAAGAAATCTCCCCCAGGAAATAGTTGCTGCCCATATTGTAGGCAATCGCCATACCGATACTCAGCATAAAGAATACAGGAAGCAGCCAGCAGTCCATAAATATGGAAAGCACGATACAGGTCAGAATCACGGCGATCAATACATAGATCGGCGTCTCCTTTTCCGACAGATCCTTGATATCCGTTACCACCGCGGACATACTGCTCAGATAACACTGCCCGCTCGTAACACTTCGAATCTCATGTATGGCATCCATGGTACTGTCTGCGGAAGTGGAATCTTCAAAGAAGATTGCCATCAGTGTGGCATTCTCTGTATTGAACACTTCCCGCAGATGATCCGGCAGAACTGACATAGGAACCGATGTATCCATCAGGGAATCATACCAGATCACATCCGCCACGCCTTCCACTTCTTCGATCTTCTTTTTCAAGTCTGAACTTTCCTTTGTAGTCATGCCTTCTACGACTTCCATCGCGAACGCGCCTTTTCCAAAGTCATCCATCAGAATGTCCTGCCCGATCATCGTGTCGATATTGTCCGGCAGATAATACAGGATATCATAATTGACTCTGGTCTTCAAATACCCCAATGCTGATGGAATCAAAAGCAAAAAGCCAAGTATCAGAATCAAGATCCTGCACTTTACAATTTTTTTGCCTGCTTTCACCATGTAAATTGCCTCCTTTTTCCAGAATGACTTTTGGTCATTTTTCTTTGCAAAAAGTACTATAT
>VSNK01000003.1 GCA_009774255.1 Faecalicatena sp. | reverse complement strand
GATATATCTTATGGTTTATGGTGGGATTTTGCAGTATTATTATACCAATTATTATTTGGCTATGGGGAAACAATGCGTTAATGGATTTTTGGTTTGATTACATTCAATTTAATATACTGTATACGTCCGTCGAAGGTGGGAGAGCGTTGCCAGCGGCTAAAAATATCGCCTTTTATGCATTCTTAAATACTCCGATATATACCTTTTCCTTAGTTTCTACGATTTATTTAGTTCACAAAAATAAATACATTTATGAAACCTATTTTATATACTTGATAGTAAATCTGTTTTTGGTTTCCATGTCTGGAATGACATTTGGACACTATGGGATGATGCTTATTCCGGCGACTATATTTCCTGTTGCATCCATTATGGAATATTTTAATGAAAAGTCAGCGCAATCAGGAACATTTTTATTGGCGGCTTTTTTACTTTGCAATGTTATTGCCAGTGATTGGGAAACTACTCTGGCCGAATTCATTTCAGTGTATGAAGACCGTGAAAAAATGCATGTTCCTGATGAAACAACAGATTTAGTAAATGTTGTTGTAAAAAATTCTTCTGATGAAGATAGGATATCAGTATATGGAAATTATGATATTGTCTATGTTTTAAGTGGAAGAATGCATGCTACAAAGTATTCGTATCAGTTTCCGATAGGAAACGTATCTCCTGATATTAAGCACGAGTATTGGCAGGAATTGTATGAAGAAGTGCCGAAGCTAATTGTGATACAGGGGGGGCATTTTGATAATGACATCATACAATTTTTAGAAGAAAACAAGTATGAGGTTTTATGGGCTGTTAATGAGCAGTCTTTGAATGAGGGTGCTTCCGTTTTTGTTAAATAAAAACATCATTGATATAGTTCCTTTAAGTGTAATTTGCTTGTTCTTTTTTTACAAATTTTGAAAAAAGGGGTTGACATAGTGAAGTGAAACAGACAGACAGAACGGTATATTTTGACTATTTGAGGGTTACCGCTACTTTTGCGGTTATGATTTTACACATTTCTGCGCAGAACTGGTATACAACCGATGTGAATGGTGTCGAAAGGCAAATATTCAATTTTTTTGACAGTATTGTAAGATGGGGTGTACCTGTTTTCGTTATGATTAGTGGTTCGCTTTTTCTGAACAAAGATGTGCCGTTATCAAAAATATATTCAAAGTATATTTTGCGCATGATGGTTTCTTTTATCGTGTGGTCTGTTGTATATGCGTTGTTTGCGGATGGTACGATGATAAATAGATTATTGGCCGTAGTGCAGGGCCATTATCATATGTGGTTTATTTTTATGATAATTGGCATTTATATGTGTATTCCTTTAATCAAGCCCATCGTGCAAAATGACGGTAGGTGCAGATATTATCTTTTGCTTGCTTTGTTTTTTGCCTTTTTTATTCCTGAAATAATGACTTTATTGAGTGACTTTGGGGGGCGAACTGATAAAAAAGGGAGCAAATGCGATAAACGGGGATGTTAACAGCATGAATATGCATATAGTTTTGGGATATATAAGCTATTTTGTTTTAGGATATTATCTTGATAACATAACTTTGAATAAAAAAAGGAGGATAGTAGTATATGTAATGGGATTGCTGGGCTTTGGCTCTACTATAGTCTTAGATTTAATAGTTGCATTGAAGACACAAAAATATTGTGATAACTATTACGGTAATTTTACCATTAATGTGTTGCTTGAAGCATTGGCTGTTTTTATATGGTTCAAGTATAGGCACTATGAAAATGACAGATTAAATGCATTCATTCAAAAAATTGCAAAATATAGTTTTGGTGCATATCTTGTTCATGCACTTGTGATCGAGCAATTAAACACTCGCATAGGACTGAATACATTGTCATTTAATTCCATACTTGCAGTATTGTGTATAGGCGCTATAGTGTTTGTTGTATCCTTTGGGATATCAGCAATATTAAATCATATATCGGTATTGAGGAAGTACATAGTCTGACATAATTTTATCTGCTTTCATATGCGAAAGATTTTTCGGCTATTGTTTCTTTAAATGTAGCTGCTTGGCAATAGGTAACCTGGAAACAGAAAATAAATTCATTGGGATTTGCATATTATATACTTTTTAGTTAATGAGTGGGGAAAAAACATGGTATTTTCCCCAAAAGGTCTTGAAATTTTTTTGCTATATGCTAAGATATGATTCGGTAATTTACAGAAAATAGTGGTTGTTATGAATTGCCTGCTTTTTCGTGTCAGGAAAGGACGAAGGGAAGGTGTTCACAATCCCATTTAGGAAACTGCAATGACTGTCCGGCAAAACCGGAAACTGCATTTCCATATATGGCAAATCTGGCAAGGAAATATATGCTTGATGAGTATGGGTTTGAATATAGAACGTCACTGTTTTCAATGAAGCCGATACTTATGAGTTCTGAAATTGATGATTCAGTAAGTATGATTGCTTCGATAACGAGTATTTCTGTAATTAATATGAGTTATTTTCATGGCCTGGAGCTCTCTATGAATGCCGGTATGGATATGGCCATAGGGGATTTTGTTTTTGAATTTGATAATACCTGTCTGGATTTGAACCGTCTGTTATTATGAATATTTATCATCATCTGCTGAAAGGATATGATATTGTCAGTGCTTCGGCTGACCGGAAAGAACGGTTTACATCACGAATATTTTATAAGGTTTTTGATAGATATACGGAGCTTTCATACAAGATGTCAACGGAAAGCTTCCGCGTATTGAGCAGGAGGGTGATAAACAGAATCAGTTCTATGAATAAGATGGTTCCCTATAGGAAAGTGTTATATGTCGGCTGCGGGTTAAGGACGGATAATATTAAATATAAGACTCCGACTCTAATTTCTCCTGATCAAAAAGAAAAGGGGTTTAGATATGCCCTGGCAGTGGATTCACTGATTCTGTTCACACAGAGATAGGGTACAGCTTTACAAAGGCGATGACAGCATTCATGATGCTTATGTCTATATTTATGGTTATTTATTCCGTTGTAATATATGCGGCCGCAAACCCTGTAGAAGGTTGGACAACGACCATCCTGTTTTTATCAGTAGTATTCTTTGGGCTGTTTGGGGTATTGACAATAATTATCAAATATCTTCAGCTATTAGTGAATCTGATATTCAGAAGAAAGCACTACAATTATGAGAGTATAGAAAAACTGACAAAATAGGAAGGAACAGATCATGAAAGCATTAGTAGGATATACAGGCTTTGTCGGAAGCAATCTATATGCAGCCGGCCATTTCGATGCGGTATACAATTCAAAAAATATAGAGGAATCGCATGGAACCAATCCTGACCTGCTCATATATGCGGGTCTTAGAGCCGAGAAATATCTGGCAAATAATGACCCGGAAGGGATATGGAGCTGATTAACCAGGCCGAGGAAAATATTAAAAAGATTAACCCCAAAAAACTGGTATTGATTTCTACAATAGATGTTTTCAAGGACCCAAAGGATATGGATGAAAACTCTGTGATTGATACGCAAAATTTCCATGCCTATGGGTATAACAGGTATCTGATGGAGTTATGGGTTCATGAAAAGTATCCGGATGCATTGATCATCAGATTACCGGGACTCTTTGGTAAAAACATTAAGAAGAATTTAGGGGGCGCAGCTTCGAATGGGTATCTGGTGGGCACCCCGGAGGGGATATAAAGGAATCATAACCATTGATGGCAACAATAAAGACAGTATAGAAGATGTTCCCTGTTTTATTGAGAAACTTGAAAAAGGATATGATTTGGTTCAGGGATCACGTTTTATCAAGGGTGGTAAGGCGATTAATACCCCATTTATCAGAAACATTTCCGTAAAGATGATCCATGCGCCGATCATTTCATTAACAGCTCGTCATCGATTTACAGATACAACCAATGCTTACAGGGCATACTCAGCAAGATATCTCACGGATCACATGGTTCAGCCGCTCAGGGATATTTTTATATGTTCCGCTGTTTTTGCGTCAATAACCTTATCAGCAAAGACCAGAATTCCAGACAGCACAAACATATGAGTCTTTTTGTCCGTAATTTTCCTGGCCAGATATACGGCATCTTTGACTGCCTCTCTTTTCGCTTCTTTTCCTTTATAAGTAAGCGGCAATATGATAAACTGCATCAGTTCATCATCTGATAACGGTATGCCATTATCCAGTTTTTTCTCCAATATATCCCTTATACTTTTTGAATCAATCTGCCTTAAATATGCCTGCTCCAGCCTCAAAGTAATGCAGCCTGCATGAAATTCATCTTCTGCCTCCTCTATATCTGCCGTATAGATCACAATCATGCGGATATGCTCTGCTGTCTGCTTATACCGCTCCAAAATGCGTACAACATAGTTCAGGTATTTCAGATAATTTTCCCATTTCAGGGAGCTTTCGTAATCTATGATTGCGATAGAGCCGTCTTCCAAAAGGAACAGGTTATCAATCCGCATCTCATTGACCTGAATCTCAGGGAGGTTCGTCGGTAATACCTGTTTGATTTTGGGGACATCTATTCCATAGACCTTCAAAGACTTAACTTAAAATTCTCTGCCATGACCTTAGACAGGACATCCTTATTTTGGTATGCGATTTCATTTTTGTTTTTCTTCTTTTATCCATAAATTTTACCCCTTGTTCATAGTAAATCAGAGACTTTGATAGTCAGGCCATCAAATACATAGACGGGCATTTCATCATCAAAAGAATATATATTTACATCCTCTATACCTTCAAAAATATATGTCAGGACAACTTTTTTCATCGGGTTTACAATCCAGTATTCACGTACACCCGCAGTGCGGTATTTGAACAATTTGACCGTATAATCATTTTTAGGATTGCCCGGGGAGACGATCTCTATGATCCAGTCCGGAGCACCTTCACATCCACGGTCTGACAGTTTATTTCTATCACAGATAACAGAAAGATCTGGCTCTACCCATGTCTGATCATTCGCGTCCAGATTGACGGCGAATGGGGCGGGAACCACTTCACAATCCCCTTTTTTGTCGGCGATATGATTGCCGATCATGCGCCCGAATTGCTGGACTAGTTTTTGGTGAATAAAACTTGGCGGAGCCATAGCGTACAGTTGGCCATCGATCAGTTCCGCGCGCTGTCCTTCCGGAAGGTTCCAGTAATCTTCGGATGTGTAAAGTTGTTTTTGTGGTAATGGCATGTGGTCACGTCCTTTCTGGTTCGGTCTATGGATATACGATATCATGTGGAAGAAAAAATAGCAAGAGAACCAATTGAAAATTGCTAATTGGGATGGAAAATAGTTACAGTTCACTGGCCAGCCAGTGAACTGTAACGGAAAATACGGTATACAAGGAGCAGAAGATGGGTTATAATGGATTCGTAACTGGATTCATAGTTGGGAACTGTATAGAAATAACTTTTACACATTGACAATCTGTAAAAGTTATTTTCCTACAGTTCCTTTAGAGAGGGTGTGATATTATGGCTCGGACAGTCGGGATTGGACATCAGGATTTTGAGACGTTTCGCAAGAAGGGCTATTTCTACGTGGATAAAACAAAATTTATCAGAGAATGGTGGGAGAGCGGCGACAGGGTATGCCTGATCACCCGCCCGAGAAGATTTGGCAAAACTCTGAATATGAGTATGACGGAACAGTTTTTCTCTGTAAAATATACTCAGAGAGAAGATCTGTTTAAAGGGCTTTCCATATGGGAAGCTCAGGAATACCGGCAGCTGCAGGGAACTTATCCGGTGATCAGCCTTTCTTTCGCGAACATAAAAGAAGGAAACTATATAACGGCGCGCAGGAAGATATGTCAGATTTTATCCAATATATACTCCAGCTATAATTTTTTGATGGAAGATACATTTTTAGACAGAAAGGAACGGAAATTTTTTGAGGATGTTACCGTAGATATGGATGATGTAACAGCAACGTTTGCGCTTCATCAGTTGTCCTCGTATCTGTCAAGATACTATGGAAAGAACGTGATTATCCTTTTGGATGAGTATGATACTCCGATGCAGGAAGCTTATGTAAACGGATACTGGGATGATCTGGCTGCTTTTATCAGAAATCTGTTCAATTCCACGTTTAAGGAAAACCCTTATCTCGAACGTGCGATCATGACAGGGATTACGAGAGTAAGCAAGGAATCCATCTTTTCAGACCTGAATAATCTCGAGGTGGTTACAACTACATCCGAAGAATATGCGGATGCATTCGGATTTACGGAAGCAGAAGTATTTGCGGCGTTAGATGAATTTGGATTATCTGACAGGGCACGGGAAGTGAAGCTGTGGTATGATGGTTTTACATTTGGCAGACTGACAGATATTTATAATCCATGGTCGATTATAAACTATCTGAGTAAGAAAAAGGTAGGTCTGTATTGGGCAAATACCAGCTCTAACCGTTTGGCCGGAAAGCTAATCAGAGAAGGAAACAAGGAGGTAAAGAAGGCTTTTGAAGGACTTCTGTCGGGAGAGCATCTGATCACGCCGATTGATGAACAGATCGTGTATGGCCAGTTGGGAACCAATGAATGGGCAATCTGGAGCCTGCTTCTTGCCAGCGGATATTTAAAAGTCATCCGTTATGAGAAATATGAGGATCTGGGGGATGCTTTTCGTGAAGCGAATTATGAGCTGGATCTTACAAATCTTGAGGTGCGCCGGATGTTCGGCAGCATGATCAAAGGATGGTTTGCGGAAACAGGGGCGGACTATCACGATTTTATAAAAGCATTTTTGCAAAATGACCTGAAGGCCATGAATGTTTATATGAACCGTATATGCTCTGAGATGTTCAGTTATTTCGATACGGGAACAAAACCATCGAAGGAAGAACCGGAAAAATTTTATCACGGATTTGTCCTGGGCCTTATGGTGGAACTGGCAGACCGCTATGTGATCACATCCAACAGGGAAAGCAGATTCGGCAGATATGATGTGATGCTCGAACCCCGCAATCAGGCGGATGCTGCAATCGTGCTGGAATTTAAGGTACAAGAAAAGGAGGAAGAGGCAGCACTTTCCGACACGGTGAAAGCTGCGCTAAAGCAGATAGAGAGAAAGGAATATACTTCCAATCTGATCGCAAAAGGAATTGCCAAGGATAAGATACGGAAGTATGGGTTCGCTTTCTGCGGAAAAAAAGTACTGATTGGTCAGAACTGATTTCTGCTGCATTTCAGGAATGGTCAGGAATGGATCGTAAAAGGATGCCTTACGCATCCTTTTACACAATCACCTCCACAATCGTCTTATCTCCAAACGAAATAACCTTTTTCCCGGTTTTCTTATTCTTATTAAAGCAAAAACTCAGCAGGTATCCCTTCTTCACATGATAATCCTCCAGATACCCTGCCAGCTGTGCCTCACCTCTCTTATTATACTCATTCCCCCTCCACACCTTCAACTCAACTACTGTCTGCCGCCCCAGATAATCAATCACTATATCTGTGCGCCCCATGCTTCTGGTCCGGGATTCGATATAATAATTTCCGGTTCCGTTGATGATGGGCTTCAAATACAAAAGAAAGAGTTTTCGTCCATTATCCTCAGTAAATTTATCTGAACATTGATAATAAATTTCCTCATAGTGCTCCATAAATTTCAGGAGGATCAGTTCCATATCCAGAATCCCGTTTTTTATGAACTGGTTTCTGGATTCCAGCGCCGCGTCATAAGTTCTGCTTTCCGGAATATCCTCAGACAGGAAGAGATCGTAGAAAAAAGTCTCAAAGATACGGTTGGCGATGACTGCCTGTTCGTTTTCTTCTTTTATAAAGCCGAATAACATACCGATCTTAACAGGTTGGCTGACCGGATAAAACGGAAAACTTTTCCCGCCGAAGAGAATTGAATGAATCATCTTTTTTAATTCAGGATATTCCATGATCTTTTTCTGCATGTCATCGAATAAAGTGTTTGACGACTTCAAAATTATTTTGACTGCCTCGGCGACTCCGGCCTGGCTCCAGCCGCAATGCTCTTTTGGGGCATATTCAAAATGAGCGGCATTTTCATCGATCAGCTTGCAGATACGCGATACGAGATATGGATAACCGGATGTATAATCGTAGATACTTCGGGCTGTTTCCCGAATATCCATCCCTGTATGATGATCCTGTTCATACTGATCGAGCATATTTTCAATGCCCGTCACGGTCAGGGCCATATTAATGTTAAAATCAGCCGCAATGTTCCAGGGACTATTGTACTTCGCCTCCTGCCCGGGATGTAATTTTAATTTGAGATTTTTGATATCATAAACTCCGGCAAGGATCACGGATTGAAAGGTATGATCCTGACCTTTCTGCTGTTCCAGATATTTTGCGCGGAGCAGTCCGAGAAAGGACAGAAATATCTGATTATCTGAGCTTTTATCTACTTCATCAATCATTAAAATTACGTTTCTGCCGCATGAACCGCAAAGCTCCGTAATTTTGTCGCTGAATTCTTCCCATGCAAATTCTCTTGACAGCGGTGCATTCCACGCATCCAAAATCTCAGCAGAAATCCCCTGCATTTTTAATTTTTTCCCGATTCGCCGGACAAGCCCTGCGGCAAAGGTATAAGTGGAGACAAATAAATCATCTGCAGCTTCGAAGCTCAGGCTGAGTACAATGTACTTTTCCAGAAGCTTTTTTTCCAGCATGTATAAAGTCGTAGTCTTTCCATATTGGCGAGCTCTGTTCATTGTAAAATACGCGCCCTGATCGACCAGCGTCTCCGTAATCTCCCGCACGGTCGCGCTGATATCGGCCATATAGTGCTTTTCGGGAATACAGATCCCTGTTACGTTAAAATATTTTTCCATGGTAGGTAGCCTTTGCCTTTCCTTATTGATATCCCCAGTATACGGTGATCACCGACATCATCGGATCCTCCACATAGGTATACCACACCGTCTCCAGCCCATAGTACACTGCCAGGGTCTGAGCTGCCTGCGGGATCACGTTATTGATGATATCATCATGTGCCTGCAGGTACAGGTCATAGTATGAAAACTTGCAGCTAAAAGAGGGTCTCATCTCATAGACGGACTGATTCATATTCTGCAGCATGACATAGCTGTCATATCCGTCATAAAACATCCCGTTCAGTACATAAAAATCCAGATCCATGGAAGGGCACTCCGGATAGGGGATGCCCGGCTCGGGGGTATGGCTTCTGTAGAGTTCCGAATCCGCGCAGCAGAGATACCCGTAATTGATACTGCCGATAGGAATATTTGCCCCGCTTTCTTCCTGCAGAAATACCGGATCTCCAAAGGTCACATCCATATGATAATACTGCCCGTTGCATCTCACGATATTCCACGCATGGGGACCCTGCTGGGGGATGGTTCCAATGGCATAAATACATTCAATGCCAAGCCGCTGGAGCAGATACTGGGCAGCACGGGAATAACCGGCGCAGACGGATACCCGGTTCACAAGGGAACTGTAGATATTCTGATTGTCCGGTGCCGCCAGATTATAGTCCACCGTATTTACCAGATATTCGAAGACATATCTTATTCGATCATACTCCGGTGCCTCCGTGGAAATACCGGCCAGGCATGCGTTCGTCGCTTCCTCGATCTGCACGGCACGCTGCGCCTTTTCATCGCCCAGACATATGTAGGCTGGGTAAACTTCCGCGTAGTCCGTATAGCTGGTGATCTGCGTCCCGCCGGTACACCAGAAGATCTCGGGGCGGTCATAGAGCAGATATTCATAGATCTTGGAAAATTCTTCCGTATCCCCTGTATGGATATAAAAGCTTTCGGCCTGATCCCGTACTGCCTGTAGAATTTCCTTGTATATCAGCCTCTGTTCGTCATTTAGCAGATGATAATAGAAGCCTGAATCGACCTCGGCCTCATCAATAATGATCTCGGAAAACGGGACCTCGTCCTCCACAGTCTGTACCGCTGCTTCTTTGATCGCGTTGATGTTCTCGGGTAATTTTTGAATATATAGGGTCGCTGCCTCTTTGATCATCCAGGTACAAAAACCGATACAGATCAGCAGCATAAAAATCAGGGGAAAAATCCGCTTTTTTTTCTTCCTTCTTCTCATTGTGGCTCCTTTGCGATTTTCTTTCTCAATTATACAGTCTCTTTTCCAAAATGTAAACCATCTTCTGCGAAGCACAGGGTTCAATCGAAATCCAGGGTTACAGGTCACACCCCGGCCAATCACAACGCTGATTGGTCGGGAGGCTGCACATAAAAGCTGGTATTCAGGTCGCCCATTGCCGTAGGCAATTCAAAATGCGGCCTGAGTTACAGGTCATGCCTGGTCAAGGTGTGACCTGTAACAATCCAGGTTACAGTTCACGGCCTAACCGGCCGAGACCTGTAACGCATCCAGCCCATTGACAAATACCTGCTTTGGTTATATCCTATATGCAGGGGTGATATACAAATGATGCACGTTTTTTACTGCATAAAATGCAAAAGATACCATTATACAAATAACCAGGCCCGGGCCGTGTGCTGCGGCCAGCCGATGTATCATGTAGATATAGAATTCACGGATTTTGTAAAAATGGATCGGGAAGAGAGAGAAGAAGCTCTCAAGATTTATTCTCTGGCAGAATAAAATAATGTGTGTGTCCTGGCGCATACATGCATCGAAGTTTCGCAGCGAAGTGCGAAAAAATCGTCCGCTTTTGGCGGACGATTTTTTTAGGTCAATTCGGCGATCCGGGATACACCGACATAGATTTCCGATATTTTGTACCAGGTACGGTAATCGACCGTGCCGGTCTGGGGAAGCCCGAAAACAGACTGGAAGACCCGGACTGCTTCCGCAGTAGCAGGACCATATAGTCCGTCCGCCTGAATCCTGGGGATGGAAGGATATGCTCCGGCTATGACATTCAGCTGTTCCTGTATCTGGCGGACCTTATCTCCGCTGGAGCCGTTTTCCAGTATATAGCCGGGCCAGGAGGAGGGGACACCGGACACCTCAGGGGCAGTATTGATATACATATTATCACCATAATAATACCGCAGGATCTCGATCGCGGAGTAACCCTGCTCCCCCAGGGACATGGATCCCCATTGCTGCATCCAGTTTGGGCAGGTGACTCTCTGCCCGTCGCAGTACTGAGTCAGAATGGGCTGTCTGACATTAGGGCGCGACAGGTAATTCGCGAAAAGTTCATCTACAATCAGAGAGATCGTATCAAAATAATTCCGTTCCGGAATCCATTTGTGATCAAAAGCAGTGGAAGAGGTGATTGTAAAATCATAACCTCTGTTCCTGTACCCCATAATCCATACTCATTCTGGATTGAAGAAATTTGTTTAAGTCAATTTTGAAACGGATGTTTATCTTGTCTTTTCTAATATCAATGCGTTCAATCAGCTTGTTTACCAGAACTCTTTTCCGTGAAACATCAGCGCTTTGGAAGATTTCTTTCCATGTGGGAAGTTTCTGGTGGATTTCCTCCCATTCCTTTACAGATACGGATGAATGTTCGAGTTCTGTTTTTATTTGCTTTATTTTATCCTGCTGTTCCTGTTCCTGTTTTTCATGGGTTCTGACAGCCGACATCAATTCTTCTATCGTAAGTGCGTAATCACCTGTGATAGCTTCTGGAATTTTACTTTTCATAACAGTAATACTGTTTTTAATTTTATCCAGTTCTTTTTGTTCTTTTGCTAAGCCGGATTCCTTTCTTCTTTTTTCCTCATTCTGTTTTTGACTGATTAGCTGAAAAATGTCCTCATTTTCCTGTAGTTTGTCAATATATTCAGATAATACTTTCAATACAACCGGGTCAACCTTATCCGCTCTAACTTGTTTCGTTTTGTCATGTGGAACTCCCTGCCCTGCCTGATTGCATTTATATATTGGTATTTTGCTGGTACGCCTTTCGCCCGTATCTTTTATCGTCCAGTAATTATATTTGCTTCCATTTACCATTTTACAGCCACAATAGCCGCAATGCAAGATATCAATCAGAGGAAGTAACCCATCGTTTCTGCTGATTACGGTCACATTCTGGTTTTCGAGTTTCTTTGTATATCTGCCAGCCCGTAGTGCCCGTTTATCCTGTACCCTGTTCCATGTATCATCATCAATGATTCTGATTGTTTCATTTGGTTCCTTGGCTATAATCCAGTCTTTGCTTTCCAAAGTCCGATATTTTCCATTGATTTTTTCTCTGCGTTTATATGCAGTACGGCCAGAATAAATGGGATTTGTCAGAATATTTGTAATGGTTTCCCCTCTCCAGTTCTTTTTATCAGGAGCAAGCTGCCTGTATTTTTCATTCTCATTTAATATTTTAGCAATTTTTACAGAACCAAACTCCATATTAAGGGATAAACGGTAAATGTATGTTACAATTTCAGCTTCATCCGGACATACCACCAATGTTTTCAATAACCGTCCGTGTTTACTCAATTCGCCTGAATTTTCCAACGTATAACCATAAGGGGCCTTTCCACCCATATATTTCCCACCGGCCACCAGTTTCTGGGCAGTATCCTTTACCCTCATGCCTGTGTCGGCACTGCTTTTTTGAGCATTTCCATATCTTAAAGCTAACATAATCTGTCCCATTATATCATCTGTCTTTGGGGAAATGCAGCCATCTTTTACTGTGTATACATCAACTCCCAATATTTTTAAATTCATAATATACTGCATAATCTGTATCATTTGCCGTCCAAGACGGTCATCTTTATAGACAACTAATATATCATATTTTTTGCTCTGTGCGTCTTTATAGGCTTCTTGCAGAGCAACCCTGTCCTCAACAGAATTTTTATAGCCGCTGATACCTCCTTCAAAGTATTCCTTCCCATCGAATTCCCAATCTTCATGCTGATGGATGTAATCTAACACAATCTGCCTTTGTACCTTTAAATCTCCATCGGCTTCAAGCTGTTGCTCAGAACTCACCCTTAATAGCATTCTTGCCCGTTTTCTTTCTCCTGTTTCTTTTACCATGAAAATTCTCCTTCCTTATTGCTGTGTTGTTTTATGCTATTGCTTACAATAATCGTACAAAAATAACAAGTTTTTTATTAGGTTACGGACATCGTCTGCCGTATGAAATTATTGAAAAAGAAAAGCATTTTTTCAATAATCATGCTTTTTCGAGATACTCATTTAACATTCCTGCTAAAATACTTTTTGCTTCTGATATAACAGAAGTATCTTGGAGGTCACAGGGAAATTCCAGAGTAATTTCCATACCGTTATCCTCCGTTGTTATGTATTCAAATGTCTGACTGTCCACAGATTTCTCCAAGTTTCTTCTCTTTGCTCTCATTTTATGAATGGAAAGATTGTCTGATTCGTATAAGGGAGGTAAAAAGCGCTGGGCTTTGATATTATAATTACTTTTGATTTTAGCAACTTTCAATTACATTAAAAAAATGCACAAAAAAATCACTTTATAAACCTGCTTTAAAGTTATAAAGTGACTTTTTTATCCAATTTTTTGTGCCTTTCTCATAAAAATTATCTTTTTATATCGCTCTCATAAAGTGATTCATTTTGCAGGAAAAACGATTGATTTCAACAATAGAATTTGATTTCGTCTGTTACGAAAAACTTCTTCCATGCGGAACAGATAAGGAAAAACTGCGCTGATATAAATACCATTAACTGATTTAATTCTTTCTTTGGAATCTGGCTTGTGTGATCTGCCAGAATGCAACCGCCTTTTTTGGTCAGCCATATTTTTGTACCGTTTTGGGATGGTTTCCCTTTCGATATATGTACATGGATTGGCTCACCATCTTCATTTGACCAAAAATAAATCTTATAACCGCTTACCGTGAATAAATTAGGCAATCTGGATTCCTCCTTCTGCCGCATACTGATACAGCAAATGTGCATTGCTTTGAAGTAATTGTTCAAATAGGGCAATTTCTTCATCCGAATACCCTTTTCTTTGAATCCATTTATATTCCGGAAGTTCACATCTTGCATAGTCGAAGCCGTCCTCTGTCGGTCGTTCAAAATGGACAATCACTTTCCGTACATTATTTTCTTCTATAATCTGCGAGTGGACAATCTCGGTTTCATCAAATAGCGTCATATATGGATACATCATAGCCTTGCGCTCCTTTCTTTTTTATTATATCCTTATCTATTGCAAAATACAATCACTATTTTCGCGATATGATTAACAATCCATTCTCTGTGTTACAGTTCACTGACCAGCCAGCGAACTGTAACCATTCTCTCTGTTCACACCTTGACCGGGTGCTCTCAGTAACGGCATCCAGCCCATTAAGAAGTCGCCTGACGGCGGTCCTAAGCGCTTGTGACGCTTGTTTAGGACGGGCCGAAACGGAGTGTGGCATCTATCAATTCGTTCAGTGTAAGGGCTTTGTAATCCTGAATCACCATGTATTCCGGTACCATTCCGTATAAACCCGGTTCAGGGTAAAGGACATGATTGCCAGCACATTTGCCCGTATGGAAGCGTCCGGCCAGGTGGCGTAGATCTCGGAGGAGGCCACATTTTTGATATAATCACGGTATTTCACATAATAGTTCTGTGCCGTAGAATCCCGCGGCGAGCCGTCATGCACTACGATATATTCCGGCACAACTACCCGGCTCAGTACGATCTCCCCGGATTCATTGGTGGGCTTGATCTCATCCTCCGCGATTTTCGGAGGATATTCCCCATACAGGGTATGGGCAGGGATCACGAAGACCTCTTCTCCCTCATGATCCTGTGTCAAAGGGCGGAGACGTACATTCTGGATCGCCGTGACCTCGGGAAGGATCTCTGCCCCTGAGATGCTGACCGGCTCAAATCCGGGTGCCCGTACGTCCAGAGTATATTCTGCGTAAGGCTGCCCCTCAATTTCCGGATTCAGACTGTATTCCAGCGGCGGCGCATTCAGCTCTACCTCTTCGGTCTGTCCGGAGCTGTCCGTGTTCAATTCCTCCAGCGTACTGTCCGGTACTCCAGTATAGGAGACCGAGACTACCGCATCAGGTACCGGAAAAGAATCGACGTCCGAAGTGACATTGATCTGCAGTTTTCCTTTGTCTATATGATCACGATTCGAACCATCATTTTCTGAAGAATCCTGCATTGCTTTAATATAAACCATAGTGCCCCCTGTTAAAAATTTTTCTATATAAAATATATGCGCCCCGCAGTATATTGGTTACAGGTGATACATCGGCCAGGCGTGACCTGTAACACAGTTGGAATACTTTTAAACTTTGAATGTGCAAAAAAGGTCTTCTCAAAAACGGTCAATCGGTTATAATGGATATTAACCGATGTGGTCAATATATTCCATTGCTATGTGTACATTAGACGGCCGAATCGTTGCAGTTCGCTGGCTGGCCAGTGAACCAATGCCATTAACTTAAGCTGAAAAAACCAATTTTGCATCGTCAGAACCTACACAAATATGCTCTGTATCAACATGGAATCGCCTTAAGTAAATGACATTGTCAGTGAACTGTAACTACAGTTCACGGCCTAATCGGTCGCGGACAGAACGGAGGAAATTCCATGAACGAAAAATTTTTTGCGCTTCCGGAGGAAAAACAGCAGAGGATCATCAATGCAGGATACCGTGTGTTTTCCGAGAATTCCTACAGGAAAAGCCCCGTGAGTGAGATCGCGGCTGAGGCAGGGATCAGCAAATCGCTTTTGTTCCATTATTTTCATAATAAGCGGGAGCTGTATCTGTTTCTATGGGATACCTGTGTCAAGACTACGATGCGGTCCATGGCTGAGAGCGGATGCTATGAGCAGACAGATCTGTTTGAAATGCTTTACCGGGGAATGATCGTCAAGATACGGCTCATGCGCATCTATCCCCATATGGGCAACTTTGCGATAAAGGTCTTTTATGAAAAGGACCCGGAAGTTGCTCCGGCGATTCAGACGAGCTACGAAAACTTTAAGAAGGCGAATGCGTACGGTACTCTGCTTCGACTGGACCCGGAACAATTCAAGGCGGGATTTGATATCTGGCAGATATACAGGCAAATGTATCTGGCATCGGTAGGATATATGTGGGAAATGCTGCAGAATGGGGATGTGGACGTTGAGAAGGTAGAGCATGATTTTATCGAAATGATAGAGTTCTGGAAAAAGATGTTTATGAAAGGAGAGGAAGAATGAATGCCATTGAGCTGAAAGGGTTGACGAAATTTTATGGAAAATCCAGAGGAATCGTGAATCTGGACCTGGCAGTTGGGGAAGGAGAATTTTTTGGATTTATCGGTCCCAACGGAGCGGGAAAAAGTACGACAGTCCGTACACTTCTGGGGCTGATTCGAAGCAGCAAAGGAAGTGCCAGGATATTCGGAAAGGATATTGAGACGGAGAAGAACAGCATTCTGGCGGAAGTCGGATACATGCCCTCGGAAGCGGTATTCTATCCGGGAATGCGGGTAAAGGATGTGATCCGGCTGTCCGCGGGACTCCGGAAAAAAGACTGCACTCAGGAGGCAGGGCGGCTGTGTGAGCGTCTGGGACTGGACATTTCCAAAAAGGTGGACGAACTGTCATTCGGAAACCGGAAAAAGGTGTCTGTCGTATGCGCGCTTCAGCACGCTCCCCGGCTGTGTATCCTGGATGAACCGACCAGCGGGCTGGATCCGCTGATGCAGAGAGAATTCTTTTCCATATTGAAGGAGCGCAATGCGCAGGGCGTCACGGTCTTTCTCTCCTCCCATGTGCTTTCGGAGATACAGAGGAACTGTACAAGGGCGGCCATCATCCGGGAGGGAAGGCTGATTGCCTGCGACAGTGTGGACGCACTTTCCAGGACAAGCGCGAAGCGGGTTCATGTGCAGGGGGACGTGGATATATCTGAATTGAAAGAGCTTCGGGATCTGAGGCAGAACGAGAGCGGGATCAGCTTTTTGTATGGCGGTGACATGCAGGACCTTTTGCAGGTGCTGGCAAAGCAGAAGATCCTGGATCTGACCATATCCGAACCGGATCTGGAGGAAATTTTTCTGCATTATTATCTGGATGATCGAGGAAGAACTTCCATGGAAGGAAATCTCTCTTATGCCTCTGGACTGGATGAGGCCGGATCCGGAAATATATTTGATGAAATGGGTTCCCATGGAGGTGAGAGAAAATGACGATGATCAGACATGAATTAAAACAGAACAAAGTTTCACTGGCAGTCTGGACAGCGGCGATCGGAGCGCTTTTTGCAGTCTGCATCCTGATCTTTCCGGAAATGAAGGAAGAGATGGACGGAGTCAGCGACATGTTTTCCTCCATGGGAAGCTTCACGGAAGCCTTTGGCATGGACAAGATCAGCTTTGGCACGCTGACCGGATTCTACGCCGTAGAATGCGGAAATATTCTGGGGCTTGGCGGTGCGTTCTTTGCGGCGCTGGCTGCGGTGTCGGTCCTTGCTAAGGAGGAGAAGGAGCATACGGCGGAATTTCTGCTCACACATCCGGTCAGCCGTGCCCGCATTGTGACAGAGAAGCTGATCGCGGTATATCTTCAGATATTGATTCTGAATGCCGCAGTGTATATCCTCTCAATCGGGTCAATTGCGATGATCGGAGAGGAGATTCCATGGAAGGAAATCTCTCTTCTGCATGCGGCCTATCTGATCCTGCAGTTGGAGATTGCAGGAATCTGCTTCGGCATTTCCGCGTTCCTGCGCCATGGCAGTATGGGAATCGGACTGGGCGTGGCGGCGGTTTTGTATTTTCTGAATCTGATTGCGAACATCACGGAGAGTGCGGAATTTTTGAGATACGTCACGCCTTTCGGATATGCAGAGGGCGCGGATATTGTATCAAACGCGAGCCTGGATGTGAAATTGATCCTCCTTGGGCTGTGCTATGGTGCCGCAGGTGTGGCGGCTGCTTACATGAAATATTGCAGAAAAGATATCGGATAGATGAAAAGCGGGAGTACGCAGAAGAGGACAAAATGATCGCCGAAAGCGGGAATATGCAGAAGAAGGCAAAATGATCGCTGAAAGCGGGAATACGCAGAAGGAGACAAAATGATTGCTGAAATTGTAAATGGAGATCTGAATTTAAGAAATTCGCTCTGTGAAGCTCTGGAACTGACGGATGTATCCGCGCCAAGAATCGCGGCCGTCGGAGCAGGAGGGAAGACCACCACGCTGAAAAGGCTTGCGTCGGAATATAGGGAGCTGGGGCGCAGGCCCATCGTCATGACAAGTACCCACATGTTCCGGGAAGCTTCCCCCCTGTTTCTGGCGGATCCTTCCATGGAAGCCATCCTTGCGCTTCTGGAGAGAGAAGGTTGTGCATTTGTCGGCGGGAGGGCAGAGAACGGAAAAATAAAAATACTTCCGGAGCAGCTCCTGAATGCCGTTTTACAATTAGAAAATCCCATTTTGATCGAGGCAGACGGGGCGAAGAGGCTTCCGGCAAAGTTTCCTGCTGCCCATGAACCGGTTCTTCTGCCGCAGACGACGCATGTTCTCTCGGTGTACGGCATGGACGCGCCCGGAAGCAGAATAAAGGAGGTCTGTTTCCGTCCGGAGCTTATGGCAGATTTTCTGAATAAATCTGTGGAGGACATCTTGGGCCCCAAAGATATCGCAGTGCTTGCGCAAAGTGAAGCGGCCGGAAGGAAAGGGACAGAGAAGGGGATGTGCTATTCGGTCATACTCAATAAGGCAGATACTCCGAAGAGATGTGAGACGGCACGGGAAATATGGGAATTCATGGAGCATAAGAGTATAAAAGTTATAGTGACTGCAAGGTGATAAAATGAAAGTATGTCTGATCTATCTGGCGGCTGGAAACAGCCGCCGATTCGGTTCTAACAAATTATTATATGAACTGGGCGGAAAGCCTTTATACCGCCATCTGCTGGACAGGCTGGCCCGCCTTTGTGGCCGCCGCCAGGAATGGGAAGTGATCGTAGTGACCCAATATCCTGCAATCTATGAAGCGGTGGAAAAAAACAAGATCCGTGCGGTATTCTCGCCGGACAGCTATCAAGGTGCCTCCTATTCTGTCCGCGCAGGGATTACAGCTGCCGCTGATGCACAGGCATGTGCCTTTTTTGTGGCGGATCAGCCCCATTTTACAGAAAAAAGCGCAGAAGCATTTCTGGACACCATGGAGAAAAACCAGGCCGGACTTGGCTGTGTGACATGCAAGGGACAGACCGGAAATCCGGTCTGGTTTTCGCGGGAGTACTTTCCGGAACTGCTGGAACTCAAAGAAGACCAGGGGGGACGGAGAGTTTTAAAAAAGCATCCGAAGGAAATCACATATTTTCCCATTGCGGATGCGGAGGAACTTCTTGATCTGGACACCAGGCTCGATCTTTGATACAATTCGCCAGCCAGTGAACCGTAACTGACCGGCTGTAATCCTTAATTGATATTTCCTGATAAATCTTGTCAGATATGGACAAAATATGCTATACTGACAAAAGTGTGCTGCCTGACTGGAAAAATATGGCTGCTGTCCGCCGGCTGACCGGTGAATTGCAACAAACCATGGAGTGCAGGACACAGAAAAGAGATGGAGATTAAAGATGGAAGAGTTACTATTTAAAAGGCCGGAACTGGAGGATCAGGAGATCATCGCTTCCTATTTTAAAAAGGCGCCCAGCAGAAGCTGTGAGCGGACCTTCGCGAATGTATACCTCTGGTCCAGGCACTATCATGTAAAATACGCGGTTATAGAAGACGCACTGATCTTTCGGGACGATGAAAACGCCCTGGCATTTGCCTATCCGGCGGGAGAGCCGGAGGCCGTAAAGCGTGCTTTGGAATACCTGATGCGTTACAGTGAGGAACAGGGACATCCTTTCAGGCTTTATAATGTGACGGAAGAGAATTTCGCCCAGATGGAGTCCTGGTATCCGGGACAGTTTCAGGCGGAGTTCCTCCGGGACGAGGCAGATTATGTCTATGAGACGGAAAAGCTGGCGTCGTTGGCAGGAAAAAAACTGCATGGGAAGCGCAACCATATCAACAAATTCAAGACCTTGTATCCGGACTGGAGTTATGAATCAATCTCAGAACAAAATGTAGAAGAATGTTTTCAGATGGCACTGGAATGGCGCAATGAGAACGGATGTGAGGAGGATCTGGAAAAGAACGCGGAGATGTGCGTGACTCTGAATTACCTGCGGCTGTTCAAAGAACTGAATATGAAGGGCGGACTGGTCCGTGTGGACGGAAGGATCGTTGCCTTCTGTGTCGGGGAGCCTCTTAGTGAGGATACCTTCGTAGTTCATGTGGAAAAGGCATTTGCCGAAGTGGAAGGCGCCTATCCGATGATCAACCAGCAGTTCGTTCAGCATGAATGTATGGATTACCAATATGTGAACCGGGAGGAAGACACCGGGGCGGAGGGCCTGCGCAAGGCAAAGCTTTCCTATCATCCGGCATTTTTGGTGGAAAAGGGAATTGTGACACGGAAAGCGTAAGGAATTGTCCCTAAACGCATGGCCATATCCAGACAGAATGCGGCCTGTAAGAGAAAAAGGAGTGAATACGATGATTTCAAAGAAAATGGAAAATATGGTGGCAAATAGTTCTGCCATCCGCGCGATGTTTGAGGAAGGAAACCGTCTGGCGAAGCTGTACGGAAAAGAAAATGTATTTGATTTCAGCCTGGGGAATCCCAATGTTCCGGCGCCGGAAGCAGTGAAGCAGGCGATCCGGGATATTCTGGAGGAAGAGGATCCGGTGGTTCTCCATGGATATACCAACAGCAATGCCGGATATGAAGATGTCAGGGAGGCTGTGGCAGAGTCTCTGAATGAACGGTTCGGCACCGCATTTGCCGCAAAGAATATTACCATGACCGTAGGCGCGGCCGGCGGGCTGAATGTGATCCTCAAATCCCTTCTGAACCCGGGGGATGAGGTGGTCGTTTTCGCGCCTTATTTCGGGGAATATCGGAGCTATACGGACAACTACGACGGTGTGCTGGTGGAGATTTCTCCGAATACCGCCGACTTTCAGCCCAAGCTGGATGAATTCGAGGCAAAGCTCACGCCGAAGACAAAGGCTGTGATCGTAAATACACCGAATAATCCGACCGGTGTGGTATATTCCGAGGAGACGATCCGGAAGCTGTCCGCAATCATGGAAGCCAAGCAGAAGGAATACGGAACCGACATTTATCTGATTTCCGATGAGCCTTACCGGGAGCTGGCATACGACGGCGTGGAGGTTCCTTATCTGACAAAATATTATGCAAATACGATCGTAGGATATTCCTACAGCAAGTCCCTGTCCCTGCCGGGAGAGCGGATCGGATATCTGGTCATTCCCGATGAGGCTTCGGACAGCGAGGCTCTGATCTCGGCGGCAAATGTGGCGACCAGGATTCTGGGATTCGTCAACGCGCCTACGCTGCAGCAGAAGGTGGTAAAATATTGTCTGAACGAAAAGACCGATATTTCGTTCTATGACCGGAACAGAGAAGCCTTATATAACGGACTGAAAGAACTCGGATTTGAATGCATCAGGCCGGAGGGTGCCTTTTATCTGTTCGTAAAATCTCCGGTGGCGGATGAAAAGGCATTTTGTGCGGCGGCGAAAAAGTACAATCTGCTGATCGTGCCGGGAAGCTCCTTCGGGTGCCCGGGATATGTGCGGCTGGCCTATTGCGTGGCCTACGAAACGATCCTCAATTCCCTGCCCAGGTTCGCGGAACTGGCAGCGGAGTATAAGTAACCTGTATAAATTTGGAAGTCTTTCAAGGTATGCCTGCGAGAACCGGCCGCAGGAGATACCTGGAGCAAGATAGGAGAATAAAAGCAGATGGGACCAAACGCGAAGATTATAGAGAACATAAGAAAAGTGGAACCGTATGTACCCGGGGAGCAGCCTCAGAATCAGGTGATCAAACTGAATACCAATGAGAATCCTTATCCTCCTGCCCCGGGGGTGGAGCGGGCGCTGCGGGAAATGGACGCGGACAGGCTCCGGCTCTATCCGGATCCGTCGGCCGAAAAGCTGGTGAGCGCACTGGCAGAGCACTACCAGGTGGGAACGGATCAGGTATTTGTGGGAGTCGGTTCGGATGATGTGCTGTCCATGTGCTTCCTGACCTTTTTTAATTCCAAAAAGCCGATCCTTTTTCCGGACATTACTTATTCTTTTTATAAAGTCTGGGCACAATTGTACAGAATCCCTTATAAATGCCCGAAGCTGGACGGAGAGTTCCGGATTCGAAAAGAGGATTATTACCGGGAGAACGGCGGAGTGATCTTTCCGAATCCCAACGCGCCTACGGCAATCTATGAGGATCTTGGATTTGTGGAAGATATTATTTCTCATAACCAGGATGTGATTGTGATCGTAGATGAAGCATATATTGATTTCGCAGGGAGATCAGCTCTGGAACTGATCCGTAAATATGATAACCTGATCGTTGTCCAGACATTTTCCAAGGCGCGCTGCATGGCGGGGATGCGGATCGGATATGCTGTCAGCAATCCGACATTGATCCAATATCTGAATGATGTGAAGTATTCCTTCAATTCTTATACCATGAATCAGACTTCCATTGCCTGCGGCGTAGAGGCAGTGAAGGACCGGGAATATTTTGAAAAGACCATCAAAAAGATTGTGGAAACGAGAGAGTGGGCAAAAACAGAACTTCAAAAGCTGGGCTTCGAATTTCCGGATTCGAAGGCGAACTTTATCTTTGCAAGACATCCCCGGTATGACGCGGGGGAACTGTTCGAAGCTTTGAAAAAACAGGATATCTATGTGCGCCACTGGGACAGTGAGAGGATCAGACAGTATCTGCGGATCACCATCGGAACCAGAGAAGAAATGGAGCAGCTTTTTGCGGCTCTTGGGGAGATGATCCCGGTGTAAATATCTTGGCAATGAAAACGGACGTTTTGTACCGGAATCATAGAATAGTACAGGAGACATTTTAGAAAATGAAGGAAGCACTGATCAATTGGTTTGTTGTGAACTTAGGTGGAAAAGTAGGAAAAGAAGTGATCATATTTATCATTTCCATGGTGCCGATTCTGGAACTGCGCGGCGGGCTTATGGCTGCGGGACCGGCGGTGTTCGACGTGCCGATGTGGGAGGCAATCCCGATCTGCATCATCGGTAATCTGATTCCGATTCCGTTTATCCTGCTTTTGATTACAAAGATTTTTGACTGGATGAAAGGCACGAAAACGCTTCGGCCGCTCGTGAAGCGGCTGGAGGAAAAGGCCATGAGCAAGAGTGCGAATATAGAAAAATACGAATTCTGGGGTCTGGTCGCCTTTGTCGGGATTCCGCTTCCGGGTACCGGGGCGTGGACAGGCTCCCTGATCGCGGCGCTGCTGGGAATCCGGTTCCGAAAGGCATTTCCGGCAATCGTGCTGGGGGTCCTTCTGGCAGCATTTTTGATGACTGTATTGTCTTATGCGGTCCTTGGCGGCATTTTTAGTTAATGTTCACTCCTGGGCTGTGCACTACGCTGCACGGTCACAGGCCAGTATGGACTGGAGCTGGAATCCGGCCTCTTGCCGTAAGGCAACTTTAAATAGGCCGGATTCGTTACAGTTCGCTGGCTGGCCAGTGAGATGTAACTATTTTTGCATAACCATATTAACGATAACACTTCACCCGTTGACACTCGTATGAAAAATCCGTATAATGGATAGAAAAGACGGTGCGGATTAGAAGAACATCGGGAAGGAAGTTATAGTATGATCGCGGGAAATAATGAGAAACAAAGAAGCCAGCTCTGGGGGGTGGCGATGACAGGTTCTTCGATACTGATCATTGTCATTGCTATATTTTTTGGAGTCAGGCTTTTTACTTCCAATCCTTTGGAAGGAACGTGGATCAATGAAGACAGCGGCCTGATCATGAAGGTGCAGGGAAGTGGCTCGGCAATATTGGAATGGCCGGACCAGGCGAAAGAAGGCGGCACAAAATTGCAGTACCATGTGGATCTGAAATCAAAAATATTCACTTTGTACCAGGAAGAGGCAGGCGAAATAGAAGAGATGGACTATGACACGTCGGGGGAGTATGGTTTTGCTGCCGAGACAATGGAAGGAACCTACGACTACAGCCTGGAGCAGGGGGAACTGACGCTGACGGAGCGAGAGTATGGGGATCAGATGGTATTTGTGAAAGAGTAAGGCGTTGTCCCGGAGAGAAGTTTCTGAAGACGTGGAAGAACAGCTTTGTATATCCGGCAGGATTTTGGATATGCAGGGCTGTTTTGTGATTACAGGTCGATCTGCATATGCTAAGGAACAGTTCCTAAGCAGGGCAGATACAGGAAGAAATGCAGGAAGGAGGCAGAGAAGAATATGCTGAGGCAGAATACGAGAGAGGTCCGGATCGGAAATGTGGTGATCGGAGGAGAGCATCCGGTGGCGATCCAGTCCATGACAAATACGAGGACAGAAGATGTAGAGGGAACCGTGGAACAGATCCACAGGCTGGAAGCGGCAGGCTGTGAGATTGTGCGCTGTACGGTTCCGACACAGGAAGCGGCGGACGCGCTTAGAGAGATCAAAAAGAGGATCCAAATTCCGCTTGTGGCGGATATCCATTTTGACTACCGTATGGCGGTGGCTGCCATTGAGAACGGCGCGGACAAGATTCGGATCAATCCGGGCAATATCGGAGCCGAGGAACGTCTAAGAGCCGTGGTCGAAAAAGCCAGAGAATATGAAGTCCCGATCCGTGTGGGCGTGAACAGCGGATCACTGGAAAAACCACTGCTGGAAAAGTACGGCGGAGTCACGGCAGAAGGGCTTGTGGAGAGTGCCCTGGACAAGGTACGAATGATTGAGGATATGGATTATGACAATCTGGTGGTCAGCATCAAGTCTTCGGATGTGATGATGTGCGTGAAGGCTCATGAGATCATTGCCAGAAAATGTCCGTATCCCCTGCATGTGGGAATCACGGAAGCCGGAACGGTCTATTCCGGCAATATCAAATCATCCGTGGGACTGGGGATTCTCCTGTATGAAGGAATCGGGAACACGATCCGGGTATCCCTGACCGGGGATCCGGTGGAGGAGATCCGCTCGGCAAAGCTGATTCTGAAGACGCTGGGGCTTCGTAAGGGCGGTGTGGAGGTCGTATCCTGTCCTACCTGTGGAAGAACCAGGATCGACCTGATCGGGCTTGCCAACCAGGTGGAGGCCATGGTGCAGGAATTTCCGTTGGATATCAAGGTGGCTGTCATGGGCTGTGCCGTGAACGGACCCGGGGAAGCCAGGGAAGCCGATATCGGGATCGCAGGAGGAGACGGGGAAGGACTGCTGATCAAAAAGGGTGAAATTGTAAAAAAGGTGAAAGAAGAGGATCTACTGGAAACCTTGCGACAGGAGCTGATACATTGGAACAAGTAGGGACCGCGAAAGTATTTTTTGACGTTTTTCCCACCTTAAAGGTGGAAGATTCTATCCGTATGTTGTTTGCGGATGTGGAGGTAAAAAAGATAACAACGAATTCCGCAAGAGATTTTCTTCATATATACATATTCAGCCGTCATCTGCTCCAGAAGAATCAGGTATGGAAGATGGAGCAGAGGATCAAGGAGCAGCTTTTTGGTACTTCCATGGTGAATATCCATATCGAAGAGAAGTACGCGCTGTCCGGGCAGTATACTCCTGCCGCCCTGATGGCAGAGTACCGGGACAGCATCCTCCAGGAGCTGAAAAGCTACAGTGTGCTGGCCGCGAATATGTTTGACCAGGCGGAGATCCGATTCGAAGAAGAGAATATATGCTGCCTGGAGCTGGTAGATACAATCGTATCAGAAGGGAGAAGAGATCATATTGTCAATCTTCTGCATGATATTTTCAACCGGCGCTGTGGCGTGAAGACAGAATTCCGTGTAACTTATCGGGAAAGGGAAGAAAGCAAGACAAGGGAGTACGAGGAACAGCGGATCCAGAGGGAGATCAATGCCATTTTCCAGCGGAATAAAAGTGCTCATGGGGGTGCTTCGAAGCAGGAGGCGGGCGGCGATTCCGGCAGCAGGGAATATGCGGCTCCCTGGGAGGAAGGCGCTTCTGCCGGAGGAAGGGCGCACTCTTCGGGCGGAAATCCCTCCGACGCCGGGAACGCTGCCGCAAAGAGCGGATCTGCGGCGGGAAAAGAGAAGACGGCCGGAGTAAATGCCAATGGCAGGGAACGCGGCACAGGAAGAAGCAATCCGCAGGGCAAAGGCAGCACCGGCTTCGGAAAGGGCGGCCAGGGGAATTACGGCTTCCGAAAGGATTCCGGAAGAGATTATGTACGCCCGCTGAAGCAGGGAGACGCGCCGAACCTGATCTACGGGAGAGACTTTGAGGATGAACCTATCCGTCTCGACCAAGTGGTCACGGAGATGGGAGAGATCACGATCCATGGAAAGATCATCAGCTTTGAGACCCGTGAAATCCGAAATGAGCGGACAATCGTGATCTTTTCGGTCACAGATTTTACGGATACCATTACGGTAAAAATGTTTGTCCGCAATGAGCAGCTCGCGGAGCTGCTGGGAGATTTGAAAAAGGGAGCTTTCCTAAAGATCAAGGGCATCACGACCATTGATAAATATGACGGAGAACTGACCATCGGTTCCGTCACCGGAATCAAAAAGACGGGAGACTTTACCGTGTCCAGGGAGGATCTAAGCCCGGTGAAGCGTGTGGAGCTGCACTGCCACACGAAGATGAGCGATATGGACGGAGTCTCGGAGGTGAAAGATATCGTAGGCCGCGCCCATAAGTGGGGGCATCCTGCAATTGCGGTGACAGACCACGGAACCGCCCAGGCATTCCCTGACGCCAACCATTATATCGAACGTCTGGATAAGGATGACCCGTTCAAGGTCATCTACGGCGTGGAAGGCTACGTGGTGGATGACCTGACGGAGATCGCGGTGGGCGCGGGGGATGAGAGCCTGGACGATACCTACGTGGTGTTCGACCTCGAGACTACAGGCTTCAGCGCCATCAAGGATAAGATCATAGAGATCGGCGCGGTGAAGGTTGTAAAAGGGGAGATTGTAGATTCGTTCAGCACGTTTGTGAATCCTCGCCGCCCCATTCCCTTTGAGATCACGAATCTGACCAGTATTACGGACGAGATGGTGATGGAGTATCCGGATATCGAGACCATTCTTCCGCAATTTTTGGAGTTTGTGGGGGATGCGGTGCTGGTGGCCCACAATGCAGGCTTTGACGTAGGCTTTATTGAACAGAACTGCAGATATCAGGATATCGAGCCCCATTTTGTATCCGTAGACACCGTTGCGCTTGCCCGGGTGCTGCTGCCTACCCTGTCCAAATATAAGCTGAACGTCGTGGCAAAGGCACTGAACATTTCCCTGGAAAATCACCACCGGGCAGTGGATGATGCGGGGGCAACGGCGGAAATATTTGTAAAATTTGTGCAGATGCTCAAGGAACGGAACATTACGACCCTGAAAGGCATCAATCAATTTGGAAATACCAATGAGGATGCGATCCGCAAGTTGCCGACCTACCATATCATTATTCTGGTTAAAAATGATATCGGACGCTATAACCTGTATCAGCTGATCTCTGCCTCCAATCTGAAATATTTTGCCCGCCGGCCCAGGATACCGAAAAGCCTTTTAAACCAGCACCGGGAAGGGCTGGTTATCGGAAGCGCCTGCGAGGCCGGAGAACTGTTTCAGGCGATCCTGAACAAAAAATCACAGGAAACGATCGCGAAGCTGGCGGACTTTTATGATTATTATGAGATCCAGCCTTTGGGAAACAATCATTTCATGCTGGAGAGCGAAAAGCTGCCGGATATTCAGACGGAGGAAGACCTGAAAAATCTGAACCGGCAGATTCTGGAGCTGGGAGAGGAATTCAAGAAGCCAGTGGTAGCGACCTGTGACGTGCATTTTCTGGACCCGGGGGATGAAGTGTACCGGCGGATCATCATGGCCGGTAAGGGCTTCAGTGACGCGGACAACCAGGCACCCCTTTATTTGAGAACCACGGAAGAAATGCTGGACGAGTTTGCATATCTCGGTTCTGCCAAAGCCTATGAGGTGGTGGTGGAGAATTCCAACAAGATTGCGGCCATGATTGAGAAGATCGCTCCGGTCAATCCCAATAAGTGCCCGCCGGTTATCGCGAATTCTGACCAGAAGCTGCGGGAGATCTGCTACAAAAAGGCTCATGAGGTCTATGGGGAGGAGCTGCCGATCCAGGTATCTTCCCGTTTGGAACGGGAATTGAATTCCATTATTTCCAATGGGTATGCGGTGATGTATATCATAGCCCAGAAGCTGGTGTGGAAGTCTGTGGCGGACGGTTATCTGGTGGGTTCGCGAGGCTCCGTAGGCTCTTCCTTTGTGGCTACCATGGCAGGGATCACGGAGGTAAATCCCTTGAGCCCCCATTATTATTGTGAAAAATGCCATTACAGCGAGTTTGAATCCGAGGAAGTGAAGGCATATTCCGGCTGCTGTGGCTATGATATGCCGGATAAAATGTGCCCGGAGTGCGGAGCGAAGCTGATCAAGGCCGGATATGATATTCCTTTTGAGACCTTTTTGGGCTTCAAGGGGGACAAGGAGCCGGATATCGACCTGAATTTTTCCGGTGACTATCAGGCAAAGGCGCACAAGTATACGGAGGTGCTGTTCGGGGAAGGATATACCTTTAAGGCCGGGACCATCGGCACTCTGGCGGACAAGACGGCCTATGGATATGTGCGGCGGTATTATGAGGAGAAGAACCAGCGGAAGCGGAAATGTGAGATCGAGCGGATCAGCCAGGGCTGTACCGGGGTACGGCGCAGTACCGGACAGCACCCCGGAGGAATTGTGGTGCTGCCTCATGGGCATAATATCAATGAGTTCACGCCTGTGCAGCACCCGGCAAATGATATGACCACGGATATTGTGACCACTCATTTTGACTATCACTCCATTGACCATAACCTGCTGAAGCTTGATATCCTGGGACATGATGATCCGACCATGATCAAAATGCTGGAGGAATACATCACCTCCGACTCCCTGGAAAATGAATATAATGACGAGCATCCCTTTGTGGCGACCGAGATTCCTCTGGATGACCAGAAGGTGCTTTCCCTGTTCCACAATACACAGGCTCTTGGCATCAAACCGGAGGATATTGAAGGGTGCAAGCTGGGATGCTTAGGCATCCCGGAGTTTGGAACCGATTTTGCCATGGGCATGGTTATGGAGGCGAATCCGCAGTCCTTGTCGGACCTGATCCGGCTTGCCGGACTGTCTCACGGAACCGATGTATGGCTGGGAAACGCGCAGGATCTGATCCGTTCCGGTACGGCCACGATTTCCACGGCGATCTGTACCCGTGACGATATTATGATCTATCTGATCAATCAGGGTGTGGACAGCGCGCTGTCCTTTACCATTATGGAAAGTGTCAGGAAGGGGAAAGGTCTGAAAGACGAATGGATCACAGCCATGAAGGAGAAGAATGTGCCGGACTGGTACATCGGCTCCTGTAAAAAGATCAAGTATATGTTCCCGAAAGCACATGCGGCGGCCTATGTCATGATGGCATACCGGATCGCCTACTGCAAGATCAATTATCCCCTGGCCTATTACGGGGCATATTTCAGTATCCGTGCGGACGCATTTTCCTATGAACTGATGTGCCAGGGGAAGGACAAACTGAACTACTATATCAAGGATTACAAAAAGCGTTCGGATTCTCTGACAAACAAAGAGCAGGATACACTCAAGGACATGCGGCTGGTGCAGGAAATGTATGCCAGGGGATTGGAATTTACGCCCATTGACCTGTATCAGGCAAAGGCAAAGCAGTTTCGGATTATCGGCGGGAAGCTGATGCCGTCCTTTGCAAGTATAGAAGGAATGGGAGAGAAAGCGGCAGAGGCGGTAGAGCTGGCGGCCAAGGACGGGGCATTTTTGTCCCTGGATGATTTTCGGGAGCGGACGAAGGTCAGCGTGACGGTGATCGACCTGATGGCTGATCTGGGGCTCTTTGGGGATCTGCCCCAGAGCAATCAGTTGTCTTTGTTTGATCTGGCGTAGATAAAAAACAGTTTTTAGCAAGTAAACTTGTACTTGTCAACAGGAACGTAAAATGGTATGCTTGGAATGTTTGCAGTGGCAGGCATGCCCTGTAAATTGCAGCGCGCATTTGCATGTTCATTTGAATTCAGAAGATGTGGAGGAGAAGATAATGTACGATTTTGAAGAGATCAAGAAAACAGACGCGGAAGTCGCGGAAGCGATCCGGGCGGAGATGAGCCGTCAGAATTCTCATATTGAGCTGATCGCCTCTGAAAACTGGGTAAGCAAGGCTGTGATGGCCGCGATGGGAAGCCCGTTAACCAATAAGTACGCAGAAGGCTATCCGGGGAAGAGATATTACGGCGGCTGTCAGTGCGTGGATGTGGTGGAAGATCTTGCCAGAGAACGGGCGAAGAAGCTCTTCGGATGTGAGTATGCCAATGTGCAGCCGCATTCCGGGGCGCAGGCAAATATGGCTGCCATGTTCGCTATGCTGGAGCCAGGAGACAAGATTATGGGAATGAATCTGGATCATGGCGGGCATCTGACCCATGGGTCACCGGTCAATCTTTCCGGAAAATATTTTGACGTAACATTTTACGGAGTCAATGACGCAGGCGTGCTTGACTACGACAAGGTTCTGGAGATTGCGAAAGAGTGCAGGCCAAAATTGATCGTGGCAGGGGCCAGCGCATATGCGAGAACTCTGGATTTCAAGCGTTTCCGTGAGATCGCGGACGAGGTGGGCGCATATCTGATGGTAGATATCGCGCATATTGCCGGCCTGGTCGCTGTCGGGCTGCATCCAAGCCCGATCCCCTATGCCCATGTGACCACCACTACCACGCACAAGACGCTGCGCGGGCCGCGGGGCGGCATGATCATGAGCAGTGAAGAGATGAACAAAAAGTTCAATTTCAATAAAGCAGTATTCCCAGGCATCCAGGGAGGTCCTCTGATGCATGTGATCGCGGCCAAGGCAGTCTGCTTCCAGGAAGCTCTGCAGCCGGAATATAAGGCTTACATGGAGCAGGTTGTAAAAAACGCGAAGGCTCTGTGCAGAGGGCTCCAGGCACGGGGCATCAAGATTGTATCCGGAGATACGGACAACCATCTGATGCTTGTGGATCTGACGGAAAAGGATCTCAGCGGAAAAGAGCTGGAGAAGCGTCTGGATGATGCGCATGTAACGGCGAATAAGAACACCATACCTAATGATCCTCGTTCTCCGTTTGTGACAAGCGGCATCAGGCTGGGTACCCCGGCCGTGACGACCCGCGGCATGAAAGAGGAAGACATGGAGAAGATCGCCGAGATCATCGCAATGGTCATTGAAAGCGAAGAAAATGTGGAGAAAGCAAAAGCAATGGTAGCGGAACTGACTGGAAAATATCCGCTGTGTTGATGATACTAAGCGTCAGATAAATCTGCCGCTCCATCACTGTATTGGCCGGATGCCTTGCAGCAAGGTGCAAGGCACCGTGAACAGTAACCGGAACAATACGAACGTTAGTTTGACAAGAAAAAATACTTGACAACACATTTTTTTTCAGGTAATATAACGAAGGTGATAGCAGTGGATGAAATTTTAGAGCAGGCATTATTGTATGATTTTTATGGAGAGCTTCTCACGAATCACCAGAAGGAGATCTATGAGCAGTTTATCCTGGAAGACCTGTCCCTGAGCGAGATTGCGGAAACGGCGGGGATCAGCAGGCAGGGCGTACATGACCTGGTGAAGCGGTGCCAGAAGACGCTGGAAGGATATGAGACCAGGCTGCATCTGGTGAGACGCTTTCTTTCCATCAAGGAGAAGATCCATGAGCTGGAGAAGCTGCTGGATTCCAGTGAACTGACAGAGGGGAACCAGGAGGAGCTGCGCCGGCAGTTTCGGGAACTTTCGGATTCGATCCTGGACGTATTGTAGACCTCGTGTGCGTCAGGACGCACACGATTGATGACCCGCAGCATATCTGACAGAGGAGTTGTAACATGGCATTTGACAGCTTAACGGAAAAACTTCAAAATGTATTTAAGAGCCTTCGCAGTAAGGGAAGGCTGACCGAAGAGGATGTAAAGACTGCCCTGAAGGAAGTCAAGATGGCACTTTTAGAGGCAGATGTAAACTTTAAAGTAGTCAAAAGATTTGTAAAAGATGTCCAGGAGCGGGCCATCGGGCAGGATGTCATGAACGGGCTGAATCCGGGGCAGATGGTCATTAAGATCGTAAATGAAGAACTGGTATCCCTGATGGGGTCGGAGACGACGGAGATCCAGCTTCAGCCGGGAAGCGCCACGACGGTCATTATGATGGCCGGCCTGCAGGGCGCAGGTAAGACGACCACCACGGCAAAGCTTGCCGGAAAGTTTAAGCTCAAAGGCAAAAAGCCCCTGCTTGTGGCATGTGATGTATACAGACCTGCCGCGATAAAGCAGCTCCAGATCAACGGAGAAAAGCAGGGCGTGGAAGTCTTTTCCATGGGTGACAGGGCAAAGCCCGCAGATATCGCCAAGGCTGCAATGGAACATGCGGCAAAGAATAAAAATAATATCGTGATTCTGGATACAGCAGGACGCCTTCACATTGATGAGGACATGATGGAGGAGCTCCGGGAGATCAAAGAAGCGGTCTCCGTACATCAGACCATCCTTGTGGTCGATGCCATGACCGGGCAGGATGCGGTGAACGTGGCTGACAGCTTCCATGAGAAGATCGGAATCGACGGCGTGATCGTCACAAAGCTGGACGGTGATACCCGCGGCGGCGCCGCGCTGTCCATCAAAGCCGTGACCGGACGCCCGATTCTCTATGTAGGTATGGGCGAAAAGCTTTCGGATCTGGAACAGTTCTATCCGGATCGCATGGCATCCCGGATCCTGGGGATGGGGGATGTCCTCACCCTGATCGAAAAGGCGGGGGCGGAACTGGACGAGGAAAAGGCCCGGAAGATGACGGAGAAGATGAAGAAAGCCCAGTTCGACTATGAGGACTATCTGGAAAGCATGAGCCAGATGAAAAAAATGGGCGGTCTTTCCGGTATCATGAGCATGATGCCAGGGCTTGGTGCCATGGGCGGCAAAAAAATGCCGGATCTTGATTCCGAAGAGAATGAAAAGCGGATGGCCAGGATGGAAGCCATGATCTGTTCCATGACACTTGAAGAACGGCGCAATCCGGATTTGCTGAATCTTCCGAGAAAGCAAAGGATCGCAAAAGGTGCCGGTGTGGACATTTCAGAAGTGAACCGTATGGTGAAGCAGTTCAACGAAACCCGGAAAATGATGAAGAGGCTTCCGGGACTTATGGGCGGTGGCAAAAAAGGCAGGTTTCGGCTTCCTTTTTAACACATAAATAAAAACAAGATAAGTGTATAAGAAAAAATAAGAAAGAACGAGGTGTATTGACATGGCAGTAAAAATTAGATTAAAGAGAATGGGAAAGAAGAAAGCTCCTTTTTATAGAATTGTTGTAGCTGATTCCAGATCCCCGAGAGACGGAAAGTTCATCGAAGAGATCGGAACCTACGATCCGAATCAGGAGCCAAGCCTGTTCAAGGTAAATGAAGAGGCAGCTAAAAAATGGCTGAACAGCGGTGCGCAGCCTACTGAAGTTGTAGGCAAACTGTTCAAACTGGCAGGGATCGAAAAATAGTCTGACCCGTGGAGGTGCGCGTGAATGAAAGAATTAGTAGAAGTAATCGTAAAGGCATTGGTGGACAATCCGGACGGCGTAACCGTAACGGAAAGACAGGATGGAAAAACGACGGTTCTGGAAGTTCGTGTCGCAGACGGTGACATGGGAAAAGTGATCGGCAAGCAGGGACGTATTGCCAAGGCCATCCGTTCCGTTGTAAAGGCTGCGGCAGCCAGAGACGATAAGAGAGTTGTTGTTGATATTCTTTAATAAGGTACGGCAATGATTATACTGTGCGGCAGATTTATTTGGCGCTCAGTATAATATTCAGGACGCCCTGCCTCCAAGCGGCAGGGCGTCCTGCTTTCATACGGTATATCAATCAGGGAGTGTGTTTATGGAGCAGTTTTTACAGGTAGGAGTGATCTCTTCCACACATGGGATTCGGGGAGAGGTCAAGGTATTTCCGACGACCAATGATCCCGGGCGTTTTCAAAAGCTGAAACAGGTCATACTGACCACGGAAAAAGAACAGATCCCGTTGGAGATCCAAAATGTCCGCTTCTCCAAACAATTTGTCATTGTCAAATTCAAGGGAATTGACAATATCAATGATATTGAAAAATATAAAGGCGCCAGTCTTCTCGTAGCCCGGGAGGATGCCGTGAAGCTGGAGCAGGACGAATATTATATCGCGGATCTGCTGAACATGGAGGTAGTGACGGATGAGGGAGAAAAGGGAATCCTAATGGACGTGATTGAGACCGGCGCGAATGAAGTCTACGTGGTAGAATTTGAGACCCTGGGGGAAATCCTTATTCCTGCGATCCGGGACTGCATCCTGAATGTGGATGTGGAGGCAGGGAGCATGCAGGTACATTTACTGGAAGGGCTGAAAGGATGAATTTTTATATATTGACTTTATTTCCGGAGATGGTATCCTCCGGGCTGCATACAAGCATTATCGGGCGGGCCGTCAGCCGGGAGCTGTTATCCATTCGAACCATCAATATCAGGGATTATGCGTTCAACAGGCATCAGAGCGTGGACGACTATCCTTACGGAGGCGGCGCAGGGATGCTGATGCAGGCAGAACCGGTATATCTGGCCTATGAAGCGGCGGCAGAAGAAATCAGAAGCCGCCGGCCGGAGGCAGAGATGGAAAAAAAGCCGAGAGTTGTTTATCTTTCTCCCCAGGGTAAGACTTTCAGTCAGAGGATGGCGGAGGAACTGGCAGAAGAAGAGGATCTGATCTTTCTGTGCGGGCACTATGAAGGAATCGATGAGAGAGTGCTGGAGGAGATCGTGACAGATCAGGTATCCATCGGGGATTATGTACTGACCGGCGGAGAACTTCCGGCCATGGTCATGGTGGATACGATCTCACGCCTTGTTCCCGGTGTGCTTCACAATGATATCTCGGCGGAATCGGAATCCTTTCAGGAAAATCTCCTGGAATATCCCCAGTATTCCCGGCCGGAAGTATGGCATGGCAAGAGAGTGCCGGAAGTACTGTTGTCAGGGCATCACGCGAACATTCAAAAATGGAAGAGGCAGCAATCCATCCTCCGTACAAGGGAAAGGAGGCCCGATCTGCTGGAACAATGCAGTCTGACAGAAGAAGAGCGGGCATGGCTGAAGAAGTCATAGCAGAAAAGAGAATGAAATAATTACGATTTTATAAGTATAAGACGGAGGAAAACTTATGGCAAGGGAAAACAATTTCAATCCATTCGATAATACGGATATATGTAAGCGCAGTGAGAGCAGACCGGAAGCAATCGGAAAGACCATACCGACAACATTTGATGATGAGGCTGAAAATGAAGCTGGTTTACAGGATTTAGAAGATTGGGGAGCCTTTTCAGACGAAGGTATCATGCCTGGATGCCATTCAGATTATTCAGATGAATTTTGAACAGATTTTCTTTAGAATCGGGAGAAGAAGATGTTACTATTCACTGCCTAACCGGCCGCTCATAGTAACGACATCTGCCATTTAAAATCGCCTTCGGCGATGGGGCAGATGTCCTCGCTCCATCACTTTTCTGGCGGCTAACCGTGCAGCGAGTGCACGGTTAGGCCGTGAACAGTAACAAGAAGATATCAAAGTTGTGAAATATAGAAGAAACGCTTGCAACTCCTGGAAAAATGTGATAACATACAATAGTTGTGAAAAGAAGAGCGATGGTCCTCTGGCACAGGGTAGATTGATAACAGGAGAGAATTTCCCCGTACAGTGTGTTAAGAACGTCAAATAATTAGGAGGTCACACATATGAACGATATTATCAAAAATATTGAAGCTGAGCAGTTAAAAGAGAATGCTCCGGAGTTCCATGTCGGTGATACCGTAAAGGTATATGCCAAGATCAAGGAAGGAAACCGTGAAAGAATCCAGGTATTCGAGGGAACCGTACTGAAAAGACAGGGCGGTGGAGTGAGAGAGACATTCACAGTTCGGAAGAATTCCAACGGTGTTGGAGTTGAGAAGACTTGGCCGCTTCATTCTCCTCATGTTGAGAAGGTAGAGATTGTCCGCAGAGGTAAGGTAAGAAGAGCGAAACTGACCTATCTGCGCGGCCGTGTCGGCAAGAGGGCAAAAGTAAAAGAATTAGTAAAATAGTAAGGAAACGTGAGGGACAATTACAGAGTTTGTAGTTTGTCCCTTTTCTGATACCAGAGTATGCCGTAAGGCTGCCGGTGGCCGGCTTTTTGTGACGGGAAAAGGTACGGAGGGCAGAAACGGAATGAATATAAAAGAGATCCGGAGACAGAGAAGGAGACAGAAAGCAAAAGAAAAATTTAAAAAGAAATTACAAAAAGCACCGAAACTGCATTTCTCAAAGGATAAAATACATATAGATAAAAAGCAGCTCAAAAAATCTTTTCTTTTGCTGCTGGAGATTGGGCTTGCCTGTCTGCTCGCGTATTCGCTGGTGCTTTTTTACGGACAGCGTGTCAGCAATGCGGGAGACTCCATGAGTCCTGTCCTGAAGAACGGGGACGTGGTGCTGGTGGACCGGCTGGTCTATAACGTAGTCAGGCCGAAGCGGGGAGACATCATCGTATTTAAGCCGGGAGGAAATGAAAACGCGCATTATATGATCAAGCGGATCGCGGCGCTTCCCGGAGAGACGGTTCAGATCAAGAACGGCAGTATCTACATCAATGGAACCGTCTGGAGAGAAGAGATCTATGTATCGGACATTACTTCGGCCGGACTTGCCGCCGAACCGGTGGAGCTTGGAAGTGATGAGTATTTTGTGATCGGCGATAATCATGAGGGAAGCGATGACAGCCGTACGTCAGACGTGGGAAATGTAAAGCGAAAAGACATTTTCGGAAAGGCATGGTTTATTACCAGCTTTGGAGAAAATTTCGGAAGGCTCAAAAATTAACGATATGGTATTAGGGAGGAAGGTCAATGCATTTTCAGTGGTATCCGGGTCATATGACCAAAGCGAAGCGGATGATGCAGGAAAATATCAAGCTGATCGACCTGATCATCGAACTGGTAGATGCCAGGATTCCTTTCAGCAGCCGGAATCCGGACATTGATGAACTGGGAAAGAATAAGGCAAGGCTGATCTTGCTCAACAAATCGGACCTGGCGGAGGAGAAGTGGAATACCGCGTGGACCGAATATTTTCAGAAAAAAGGTTATTCTGCGGTAAAGGTCAATTCAAAGAAAGGCGGCGGGATGAAGTCCATCCAGGAAGTCATTCGGGAGGCCTGCCGGGAAAAGACAGAGCGTGACCGCAGCCGCGGGATTCTGAACCGTCCGGTGCGCGCCATGGTGGTGGGCATCCCCAATGTGGGAAAGTCCACATTCATCAATGCGCTGGCAGGAAAGGCATGCACAAAGACCGGCAATAAGCCGGGAGTAACAAAAGGAAAGCAGTGGATCCGGCTGAACAAGAACGTGGAGCTTCTGGATACACCCGGGATCCTGTGGCCAAAGTTCGAGGATCAGACGGTAGGGCTTCGTCTGGCGTTGATCGGTTCCATCAAGGATGAGATCTTACAGTCAGAGGAACTTGCGGCAGAGCTGATGAGATTCCTGGTACAGCATTATCCGGGGTTGCTGGCGGAAAAATATGGGATGACAGAATCCGAGGACGGATTTGAAGACCTGCGGGGAGTGGCAAAAAGCAGACACTGCCTTCTGAAAGGGAATGAGCTGGATCTGGAGAAGGCATCAAAGCTGCTTCTGGATGATTTCCGGAACGGGCGGCTGGGGAGGGTCACGCTGGAATATCCGCAGGAAATGGAATCTTCGGAAGTTTAAGCGACAGATATTTTGCGGCCATGCGGAAAGTCTTACCTGCGGGCGTTATGGCGTGAGCAGCAGTAAATTCCGTATGGAATCAGAGGAAAAGAGGAATTTCAGGACATGAAAGAGGAAAATAAGGAGAAAAGTATTTTGCGGGAGCTTGGGAGCTGGCTTTTGTACCTGCTGTTCGTACTGGCGTTTTCCTATGTGATCATCACATATGTAGGACAGCGTACCCGTGTGGACGGAGAGTCCATGGAGACGACACTTCATAATAATGATAATCTGCTGGTGGATAAGATCTCTTACCGGTTCCGGGAGCCGAAGCGATTCGAGATTATTGTATTTCCGTATCAGTACAGGGAAAATACTTTCTATATCAAGCGGATCATAGGACTGCCGGGAGAGACCGTTCAGGTCATGGACGGATATGTGTATATCGACGGGGAGCAGTTGGATGAACACTATGGCAACGAACTGATGGAGAATCCGGGGATTGCCGCGGAACCTCTTACACTGGGAGAGGATGAATATTTTGTCCTGGGAGACAACCGCAACCACAGTTCGGACAGCAGAGATCCGAGTGTGGGAGTGATCAAGCGGGAAAATCTGCTGGGAAGGGCATGGATTCGGATCTGGCCTTTCAATCGATTTGGAGCGATCAAGCATGAGTAAGGGCATCGCAGAGATCAAAAAGGAGCTGGAACGGGCCGAAGCAGAGGAGCGGAAGCTGCTGTTGGAGTTCTATGCATCTGACACAAGGGCGGGCGTGCAAAGCCTGCTGGGAAAGTACCGCCGGCAGGAGGAAAAGCTTGCGGCGGAACGGCAGCGTCTGGAGGAAATGCAGGAGTTTGAACGGCAGTATGTCCATTGTACATACATTTGCGGAATTGACGAGGCCGGAAGAGGGCCGCTGGCAGGTCCGGTGATGGCCGGAGCAGTCATTCTGCCGAAGAACTGTGAGATCCTGTATCTCAATGATTCCAAGAAGCTCTCCCCGAAGCGCAGAGAAGCGCTGTATGATGAGATCATGGAAAAGGCAGCGGCAACCGGCATCGGGATGGCAAAACCGGAGCGGATCGATGAAATCAACATCCTGCAGGCCACTTATGAAGCCATGCGCATGGCGGTCAGCAATCTGGGAATCGTTCCGGATGTGCTGCTGAATGACGCTGTGAGGATCCCTTTGCTTGACATCGAACAGGTGCCCATTGTGAAGGGGGATGCCAGAAGTATCTCCATTGCTGCGGCCAGTATTCTTGCCAAGGTGACAAGGGATCGGCTGATGGAGGAATACGACAAAATGTATCCCCTGTACGGGTTTGCCGTACATAAGGGATATGGCACGGCAGCCCATATCGAGGCTCTCAAAAAGTACGGTCCGTGTCCGATCCACCGAAAGACATTTATAAAAACAATGATAGAATCTTAGGGGCAGTTTCTTAATAAGGAGAATATGGAACAGAATAAGCGAAAAACAGGTGCGGCCTATGAGCAGGCGGCCGGATATTATCTGGAGCAGCAGGGGTATGAGATCCTGGACTATAACTACAGATGCCGGATCGGTGAGATCGACCTGATTGCCAGAGACGGAGACTGCCTTGTGTTCTGCGAGGTGAAGTACAGGAAGAGCGGGAGCAGAGGGAACCCTTTGGAGGCGGTAGACCGAAAGAAGCAGTACCGGATCTTCCGATGCGCGCAATACTATATGATGGAAAAGCATCTGGGGGATATTCCCTGCAGATACGATGTGGTCGGGATTGAAGGCACAAAGGTAACACTGATAAAAAATGCGTTTGAAGGCTTTTGATGCGGGCTTAGGTCTTCAGTTCCCAACCCGGATAAACCGCAAAAGCACGATGCGAAAAATTTCGCTGTCAAGTGCCTAAGGAACTGTCCGAAAATAACTTGTGCAGATGACGCAGGATAAATTCGTACAGGCAAGGCGGAAGAGGGAGGCGTACCGGGGTACGCTGACTGATGACAACGCAGACTGTGCGGATTTAGACAAGTCAAATGCACAAGTTATTAATGGACAGTTCCTTAGGTGTGTCGGAAAGAGGACCGCGGACAGAAGTGGAAGGGGGAATCAGATGAGTTTAGATATCAGATATAAGAATCATGATCAGGTATTCAGAGAGGTAGAGAAGGAGACTCCGTTTCTCGAATATCCGTTGCTTTCGGACACCGGAATTGTAAGGCATGGATTCTCTACCCGACTGGGCGGAGTCAGCGAGGGCTGCTTTTCTTCTATGAATCTCAGCTTCGGGCGGGGAGACGAAGAAGAAGCCGTGCGGGAGAATTTCCGGCGCATGGCTTCGGCGATCCAAGTACGATGTGAAGATATGGTATTTTCCAGACAGACCCATACAACGAATGTGCGGGTTGTGACAGAAGAGGACAGAGGCATGGGGTTCCTGCGCCCGACGGAATTTCAGGATGTGGACGGTATGGTCACAAATATTCCGGGAATCTGCCTGGTGACATTCTTTGCGGATTGTGTTCCTCTGTTTTTTGTAGATCCGGTTAAAAAGGCAATCGGGCTGAGTCATTCGGGCTGGCGCGGGACCGCAGGAAAGATCGGAAAAGCGACCGTGGAGCTGATGGAACGGCAGTTCGGCTCGGATCCGGCAGATATCCTGGCTGCCATAGGACCCTCCATCTGCCAGGAATGCTATGAAGTCAGTTCTGATGTGATTGAGAAGTTTCAGGAAAGTTTTGCGGAAGATGATTGGGAACAGCTTTTTTTCCAAAAAGAGAACGGAAAATATCAGCTGAATCTGTGGAAAGCAAATGAGATCATATTTGCGGAAGCCGGAATCCTGCGGGAACATATGGCAGTCACGAATGTGTGTACACACTGCAACAGCCGCATTCTTTATTCTCACCGGGCCGCCGGAAACCAGAGGGGAAGTCTGGCGGGCTTTCTGGCATTGAAAGAAACAGAATAATCATATTTTGCGAAATACATGTATACAATCCGGCACGGCGACGTATCGGAGAAACAAATACATTTCTTTTACGGAAAAGGAGGCAATATATGGATTCTACGGTAGAGGTTTTGCAGGAATCGGCGGAACAATCCGCGGAAAAAATGCAGACCCATGTCAACAGGTTCGTCCTCTTTATCCAGGAGCATATCCCGGATTTTATTGAGTTTGGATTGCGTATTCTAATTGCGGTCGCTATTTTTATGTTAGGCCGTTTTTTGATCAAGTGGTTCCGGAAGCGGGTTCGGAATTATTTAGGCAAGAAGAATGCGGATACCGGGCTGAGTCAATTTACGGATTCTTTTTTAAAAGTAGCGCTTTATATATGTCTGCTTCTTATCGTAGCCGCGAATCTGGGGATTGAGATTTCTTCGATTTCCGTGCTGTTCGCCTCGGCCGGTGTAGGAATCTCTCTTTCCCTGCAGCAGACCCTGTCTAATTTTGCCGGGGGAATACTGATCCTGCTGCTGAAGCCCTTTGTGGTCGGAGATTATATCATAGAAGATTCGCATCATGACGAGGGTACGGTGAAAGAGATACAGACATTCTACACGAAGCTGACTACGGTGGATAATAAGACCATCGTGATTCCCAATGGGATGCTGGCAAACAACAGTCTGACCAATGTGACGGCAAAAGCAGAAAGGCAACTGGATCTGCGGATCGGGATCTCCTATGATTCGGACTTGAAAAAGGCGAAGCTGCTTCTGGAACAGATGCTGAAGGATATTCCCAGCATCATCAAGGATGAGAACCTGTATGTGTTCGTAGATTCCCTTGGGGAAAGCTCGGTAGTCCTTGGTATCCGAGGCTGGGTAAAGACAGATGAATACTGGGCTACCCGGTGGGATCTGCTGGAAAAGATTAAGCTGACCTTTGATGAAGAGGGCATCGTGATACCATATACTCAGTTGACGGTGCATATGGATCACCCTGATCAAGAAGAGACCTTGAACGAGGAATAGTAATAGAAAATTTTAATTTTTTTAAAAAAGTAGTTGAAATTTGTATAAAGAATGGTTATAATAGTAAAGGTTCGTTTGATGAGCCTTGCCGAAATAGCTCAGTTGGTAGAGCACTTCACTCGTAATGAAGGGGTCGTCGGTTCGAGTCCGATTTTCGGCTTTCATATACAGCCGTTCCTGTTTGCGCAGGGGCGGTTTTTTTGTTTTATAGGAAACTTCTCCGAATTTTCCTATAGAACAAAAACCCTCAGGGGGATGCGCACTTTTTTATTCTATAGGAAAATGGATTTATTTAGAAAAAACGAAATAAGTACTTGACAACTATCTGATGTTAGTTTATACTAACGATATAATATTTAGAATATAAAAAATAATGACAGAAAGAAGTGACGTATGATGCCTTTATCAATGGTAAAGCAAGGAGAGCCTAACATCATCCGCAGAGTCGGGGGAAAAGAAGAGACAAGACGTTTTATTGAGAACCTTGGGTTTGTAGCAGGCGCAGAGGTGACGGTCGTATCCGAGACCGGCGGCAATATGATCGTAAATGTAAAGGATTCTCGTGTTGCCATTGGAAAAGATATGGCAAACAGAATCATGGTCGGATGAAGGAGGGTGAAGAGATTATGACATTAAGAGAAGTCCCTTGCGGACAGACCGTAAAGGTCACAAAGCTGACAGGAGAAGGGCCTGTCAGGAGAAGGATCATGGATATGGGGATTACAAAAGGAGTGGAAATTTTTGTGAGAAAGGTCGCTCCGCTCGGAGATCCTGTAGAAGTAAAGGTAAGGGGATATGAATTATCCGTACGGAAAGCGGATGCGGAAATGATCATGGTTGAGTAATTTTTTTTGAATCAAAGTTAGACACTACTAATAAACAGTAGTCAAGACTGTAAGAATCTATCAGGAGGAAGGGATTAAAAAATGGCGGTTAAAATTGCATTAGCAGGAAATCCAAACAGTGGGAAGACCACATTGTTCAACGCCCTGACCGGTTCCAATCAGTTCGTAGGGAACTGGCCGGGTGTTACGGTAGAAAAGAAGGAAGGGAAGCTGAAAGGTAAGAAAGATGTGATCATCATGGATCTTCCGGGGATCTATTCTTTATCTCCCTATACTCTGGAGGAAGTGGTCGCGAGGAATTATCTGATCAGCGAACGGCCGGACGCGATCCTCAACATCGTAGACGGAACGAACATCGAACGGAACCTGTATCTGAGCACACAGCTCATGGAGCTGGGGATTCCGGTAGTCATGGCGGTCAACATGATGGACATTGTGGAGAAGAACGGCGACAAGATCCATGTGGATAAGCTGGCAAAGAAGCTGGGCTGCGAGGTGGTCGAGATTTCCGCTCTGAAGGGAACCGGAATCGAAGCGGCCGCCGACAGGGCGGTACGTGTGGCAGCGACGGAGAAGGCAGCCATGCCGGTACATACATTTGCGGAAAATGTGGAGGCAGTGCTTGCGTCTGTCGAAAATAAACTCGGAGCATCCGTACCGGAATCACAAAAACGATTTTTTGCAGTGAAATTACTGGAAAAAGATGATAAAATAGAAGAGCAGATGGAAAAGGTTCCGGATATCTCCGCGGAGATCGCGCAGATCGAGGAAGAAATGGATGATGATACGGAAAGCATCATCACCAACGAAAGGTACACTTATATCTCATCCATCATCGGGGAATGCTATACCAGACATGCGGCAAAGGAAGTGATGACCGTATCCGACAAGATCGACCGTGTCGTGACGAACCGTTTCCTGGCGCTGCCGATCTTTGCGGTCATCATGTATATCGTATATTATGTGTCTGTCACTTCCGTGGGAACCATTGTGACGGACTGGACCAATGATGTGCTGTTCGGTGAGATCATCCCGCCGGCGGTGGAGAGTGTGCTGACCGCGGTGAACTGCGCGGACTGGCTGCAGGGACTGATTCTGGACGGAATCGTCGCCGGTGTGGGAGCCGTGCTCGGGTTCGTACCGCAGATGCTGGTGCTGTTCTTGTTCCTGGCTTTCCTGGAGAGCTGCGGATATATGGCAAGAGTCGCTTTTATCATGGACCGTATCTTCCGGAAATTCGGACTTTCCGGAAAGTCCTTTATCCCCATGCTGATCGGATCAGGCTGCGGGGTTCCGGGAATCATGGCTTCCCGCACGATTGAAAATGACCGCGACCGGAAGATGACAATCATGACCACAACCTTTATTCCCTGCGGCGCAAAGCTTCCGATCATCGCCCTGATTGCGGGCGCGTTGTTCGGCGGGGCCTCATGGGTAGCGCCAAGCGCATATTTTGTAGGGATCGCGGCCGTGATCTGTTCCGGAATCATCCTGAAAAAGACGAAGATGTTCGCGGGAGATCCAGCGCCCTTTGTTATGGAGCTTCCGGCCTACCACATGCCCACTCTGGGAAATGTACTGCGCAGCATGTGGGAGCGCGGCTGGTCCTTTATCAAAAAGGCCGGCACCATCATCCTTCTGTCTACGATCGTGGTATGGTTCACCTCCTATTTCGGATGGGTTGACGGGCAGTTCAGGATGCTGGACGGTATGGAATTAGACCACAGTATTCTGGCTTCCATCGGAAATCTCTTTGCCTGGATCTTCGTGCCTCTTGGCTGGGGAGACTGGAGAGCGGCGGTTGCGGCAATCACCGGCCTTGTCGCGAAGGAAAACGTAGTCGGAACCTTTGGTATCCTGTACGGGCTTGAGGAAGTAGCGGAAGATGGTGCGGAAATATGGGGAAATCTTGCAGGAAGCATGACAGGGCTTGCGGCATATTCCTTCCTCGTATTCAATCTTCTCTGCGCGCCTTGCTTTGCAGCAATGGGAGCTATCAAGCGTGAGATGAACAACGCGAAATGGTTCTGGTTCGCGATCGGGTATCAGTGCCTGCTGGCTTATGTGGTTGCGCTTTGCGTATATCAGATCGGCACCATGGTAACAGGCGGCGGATTTGGTATCTTCACGATTGCTGCGTTCCTGCTGACTGCCGGGTTTGTCTATCTGCTCGTAAGGCCGTATAAGGAAGGAACCTCTTTGAACGTGAATATGCACAAGCTTGCCGGAGCAAAATAATGATGAATGTTCCTACCTTTTGGGCGTTAAGGTAACAAATCATGTCAATACATCCCCTGACTGCGGAAACAGTACCAGGGGATGTCCATCTGTTTATCAGGGGAGGATTTCATATGGGAACTTTTTTGGTAGGCGCGGTTCTTGCGGGGATCGTCGCGCTGATTATCCGAAGTATGATACGTGATAAGAAAAATGGAAAATCCATTCAATGCGGCGGAGACTGCAGACATTGCAAAGGCCACTGCACAGAAAACGGGGCAGATCATTGATACAATGATCTGCCCCGCAGTACGTCACAGCTTCAGGTTCTTGAACAGGTCGCCCAGGCTCGTGCCGATATTTTCAGATTTTGGAATCTCTACTCTCTCCGGAACTTCTTCCGCGGCTGTATTCTCCAGAGCTTTCATGCTCAGGCTGATTTTGCCGTCCTTGATCCCGATGACCTTGACCGTCACGGCATCCCCCACATTGAGAACATCGGAAGGCAGCTTGACACGCTTCTGAGAAATCTGGGAAACGTGTACCAGACCGGAAAGATGATTCTCCAGCTTGATGAACGCGCCGTAATTCTGCAGGGTCTCCACCACACCTTCCATAACCGTGCCGATCTTGATGTTGGCAATCTGATCCTGGCGTGCTTTCTTCTCCTGTGCCTTGAGGATGTCACGGGCGGAGAGTACCAGCCGGTTGTTAGCCTGATCGACATCGATCACCTGTACTTCGATCTCTTTGAGCAGGTAAGTCTCCAAGTCCTCCACATAGGACAGAGAGAGCTTGGAAGCCGGGATAAATCCGCGGAGCCCTTCTACCATGGCAATGACGCCGCCGTTTACAACACCTTCTACCTTCACAGGAAGGACCGTCTTCTCTTCCATATATTTTGTGACCAGATTCCAGGGATTGGCATCATCAAGATGTTCTTCATAATCTGCCATGGTCTCGGAAGGAGCTTCTTCGGTCCGGACTGCTGCCTCGGCTGTTTCGCTTTTGACAGCTTCTTCGACCTGTACATTTTGAGTCATTTCTTCAGTTTTTAATTCTTCATTCATTGCAGCACCTCAACGTATCTTTCTATATTTGTAATAACTATAGATCAAGTATACCATATGTTTCCCTAAAAAAACAACTAATCTTGCAAATTCAAGTGACGAATTTGAAAAAAAGTGGTAAGGTAGTATAAAAGAGAAAAGGCGCGGGGACAAACTGCGCCCCGAAAGGTGTGATTGAAATATGGAAAAAGGTGTAATAAACAATAAGATCTACGTGGTGGGACATAAGAATCCGGACACAGATTCTGTCTGCTCTGCAATTGCGTATGCCCAACTTCGGACAGAGCTTACCGGAGAACGGCACAATGCGAGACGTGCAGGACAACTGAACGAGGAGACCCAGTACGTACTCGACTATTTTGACGTGAAGGCACCGGCATTGCTGACAGATCTCCGGGTACAGGTGAAGGATGTGGCGCTGCGGGAAGTGGAAGGCATGAACGGATCGGTCTCCATCAAGACCGCATGGGCCAGAATGAAGGAAGAGAATCTGAAGACTCTTCCGGTCACCAGGGACGGCAAACTAGAAGGGGTGATCACGATCGGAGATATCGCCACCTCTTATATGGATGTGTATGACAGCACAAGCCTCGCGACTTCCCGGGCACAGTACCGCAACATTGCCACCTGCATTGACGGTGAGATCGTGACGGGCAATCCCCACAGCTATATGTCCAACGGAAAGGTAGGGATCGTTGCTTCCAGCCGGAAGCTGATGGCAGATTTTGTAGAGCCGGAGGATCTGGTCATCCTGGGCAACCGCAAGGAGGTCCAGCAGATGGCTATCGACGCGGGGGTAAGCTGTATGATCATCTCCGCCGGCGCGGAGCTGGAGGAAGGCATTCTCGAACAGGCAAAGGAGAAGGAGATTGTGATCATTATGACAGAGCAGGATACCTTTACCGTAGCCCGGCTGATCAACCAGAGCATTCCTATCCGCCATTTTATGAGCCCCAGAGACGGGCTGACCACCTTCCGTATGCGGGATTATGTGGATGATGTCAAGGAAATCATGATGCGCAACCGTTACCGTGATTTTCCGGTCCTGGACAATAAGGGCAAGTTCCTTGGATTCATTTCCAGAAGAAGACTTCTGAACTGCCGGAAGAAGCAGGTCATCCTTGTGGATCACAACGAGAAGAGCCAGGCGGTGAACGGGATTGAACAGGCGGATGTGCTGGAGATCATTGATCACCACAGGCTGAGCAGTATTGAGACAATGGGGCCGGTATTTTTCCGCAATCAGCCGGTGGGCTGCACCGCCACCATCGTGTATCAGATGTATCTGGAAAATCAGGTAAAGGTGACACCGACGATCGCAGGGCTCCTGTGTGCCGCGATCATATCCGATACCCTGATGTTCCGTTCCCCGACCTGCACGCCGCTGGATGAGACGTCCGCGAGAAAGCTGGCGGAGATTGCGGAGGTGGACGTGGAGATGCTGGCGCAGGCCATGTTCCGCGCGGGAAGCAATCTGAAGGGAAAGAGTGCGGAGGAAATCTGCTTCCTTGATTTTAAACAGTTTACGGTCAATGATATGGTATTCGGTGTCGGACAGGTCAACTCCATGAGTCCGGAGGAATTAAAGGATATCAAGAAGAAGGTGATGCCGCATCTGGAAAAAGCAAGGACCACACACCGGCTGAACATGATCTTCTTCATGCTCACCAACATTATCACGGAATCCTCGGAGATGCTGTGTGCCGGACCGGAAGCCAGGGAAAAGCTGATCAACGCCTTTGACCTGCGAGCGGAGATGGAAGAACTGCATCTCAAGGGAGTCGTATCCAGAAAGAAACAGCTCGTGCCGGCACTGGTGGAAGCGCTGCAGCAATAAGTATGATCTCTTTAAAATAAAGGAAAATTGAAAATGGGCAAACAAATATGGAAGCCGGGGAATATGCTGTATCCGCTGCCGGCTGTGATGGTAAGCACGGGAGATACGAAAGGGAATACCAATATACTGACGGTCGCATGGACCGGTACGATCTGTACCAATCCGGCAATGGCGTACATATCCGTCCGTCCGGAGCGATATTCTTATATGATGATCCGGGAATCCGGAGAATTTGTCATCAACCTGACTACGGAGACTCTTGCCTGGGCCACCGATTACTGTGGTGTAAAATCAGGCAGGGAAGTGGACAAATGGAAAAAGACCGGGCTTCATCCGCAAAATGGGCAGGAGCTTCGGTATGCGCCGCTGATCGAAGAAGCACCGGTAAATATTGAGTGCGTGGTAACAGAAGTGAAGGAGCTTGGCAGCCACCATATGTTCCTCGCGAAGGTGCAGGCAGTCCACGCCGACGAAAAATACCTGAATGGTCGGAACCAATTAGAACTGAACAAGGCAGGGCTTCTTCTGTATTCTCATGGGGAATATATGGCCATGGGGAGGCGGCTCGGTACATTCGGCTATAGTGTCAGAAAGAGACAGGCTGCAAAAAGGAAAAAGAGACAGAAAGAAAAGTGAACTGTACTCCCTTCGTCAGCCGCTGTCATGATAAGTCTTTGTGCAAGCACAAACTTATCATGACAGCGGCTGACGAGTGAACTGAAATGAAGCAACATTATTGCATATTATTGCACGGATTTTTTATAGATTTGACGCCCTTGTTATTTTATAATAAAAGGCAGACAGATCGTAACGATTCAACATAGGATTGTGCTTTTCTGCCGATAACAGATCAAAACAGAAAGTGAGGATTTTGATGATCATGAAAGAAAAATTGCTAAAAAAATTTGCGGAACTCTTTGGCAGCGCGGCAGGAGCCGGATTTTATTTTTCGCCGGGGCGTGTCAATCTGATCGGAGAACATACGGACTATAACGGCGGACATGTATTTCCTTGTGCGCTGACAATCGGTACTTACGGTGCCGCAAGGAAGCGTGAGGACCGCAAGATACATTTATATTCTATGAATCTGGATCACTTTGGTGTTGTGGAAGCTTCTCTTGATGGGCTGACCAATCAAGAAGCCTATGGATGGGCCAATTATCCTCTTGGTGTTGTATGGGCGTTTCAGAAAAAGGGACATCCGTTGGATACCGGATTTGATATGGTGATCTGGGGCAATATTCCCAATGGAAGCGGGCTTTCATCATCCGCCTCTCTGGAAGTACTCACAGGCGTGATTCTGAAAGACATGTATGATATCTCAGAACTGAGCATGGTGGATATCGCGCTGACAGGGCAGTATTCGGAAAATAATTTTAACGGCTGCAACTGCGGGATCATGGATCAGTTCGCAGTCGCTATGGGCAAAAAGGATCATGCAATCTTTCTGGACACCAGCACCCTGAACTATGAATATGCGCCTGTGAAATTAAAAAATGCCAGAATCGTGATCGTGAACAGCAAGGTAAAGCACAGTCTGGTGGATTCTGCGTACAATGACCGCCGGCAGGAATGTACGGACGCTCTTGCCGCATTGAAGAACGTAGCGGATATCGAGACGCTTGGCGACCTGACGGTGGAAGAATTTGAAAAATATAAGCATGTTCTCACGGATCCCATTCTGGAAAAGCGCGCAAGGCATGCCGTGGCGGAGAACCAGCGTACGATCGAGGCGGTGGCTGCTCTGAAGGCTGACAATATCGCGAGGTTCGGAGAACTGATGAATCAGTCTCATGTGTCTCTTCGGGATGATTATGAGGTATCCTGTGAAGAGATCGATATCCTGGTCGATCTGGCATGGAAGATTCCCGGCGTGATCGGATCCCGTATCACAGGAGGCGGTTTCGGAGGCTGTACCGTGAGCATCGTGGAAAATGACGCGGTAGATTGTTTTATCAGGTCCATCGGAGCGTCCTACAAAGAAAAAGTAGGGCATGAGGCAGAATTTTACACGGTGGATATCGGGGACGGAGCATGCAGGATCAACTAGAATGGAGAATGGATATGATGAAATTATACGAAAATATCAAAAAGCTGGTTCAATATGGAATCAATACCGGGCTGACACCGGAATGTGAGCGCATATATACGACGAATCTTCTGCTGGATCTGTTTCAGGAGAACGACTATGAAGATGTTTCCTGTGACCTGACGGAAATTATTTTGGAGGATGTTCTGAGGGAACTCCTGGATGAGGCATGCGCCCGGGGAATCATAGAGGACAGCATTGTTTACCGGGATCTCTTTGACACGAAGCTGATGAACTGTCTGATGCCTCGTCCGGCACAGGTGCATAAGACCTTCTGGGAAAATTACGAGGTTTCCCCGGAGGAAGCAACGAAGCAGTATTACAAGTTCAGCCAGGACAGCGATTATATCAGGCGCTACCGGATCAAAAAGGATAGAAAATGGACCGTGGATACCGATTATGGAACTCTGGACATCACCATCAATCTTTCCAAGCCGGAAAAGGATCCGAAAGCCATTGCCGCTGCCAGAAACGCAAAGAATTCCGCCTATCCGAAATGTCAGCTCTGCATGGAGAATGAAGGTTATGCGGGACGCACGAATCATCCGGCGCGGGAAAACCACCGGATCATTCCGATCACGGTCAATGAGTCCGCCTGGGGCTTCCAGTATTCGCCTTATGTATACTATAATGAGCACTGCATCGTGTTCAATGGGGAGCATACCCCGATGAAGATCGACCGCGCCGCGTTTGTGAAGCTGTTTGACTTTGTCAGGCAGTTCCCCCACTATTTCCTGGGCTCCAACGCGGACCTTCCGATTGTGGGCGGCTCCATCCTGAGTCATGACCATTTCCAGGGAGGGCATTACACCTTTGCCATGGCAAAGGCGCCGGTTGTGGAACAGTTCACCGTAAAAGGCTATGAGGATGTGACGGCAGGAATCGTCAAATGGCCGCTTTCCGTGATCCGTCTGCAGTGCGCGGATGAGACACGGATCATTGACCTTGCGGAACATATTTTAAACAAATGGAGGGGCTATACGGACGAAGCAGCGTTTATCTTCGCTGAGACCGACGGACAGCCGCACAATACCATTACCCCCATCGCGCGGAAACGGGGAGATCTGTATGAGCTGGATCTGACCCTGAGGAACAATATCACCACAAAAGAGCATCCGCTGGGCGTCTATCATCCCCACGCAGGCCTGCATCATATTAAAAAGGAAAACATCGGTTTGATCGAGGTTATGGGACTGGCGGTGCTCCCGGCGCGTCTGAAGGGAGAGATGGAGCTTCTGAAGGAATATATCCTGGAAGGCAAAGACATCCGTTCTAATGAAAGTATTGAAAAGCATGCGGACTGGGTGGAGGAATTCCTGCCGTCGTACCCGGATGTGAGCGCGGAGAATATTGAAGAGATCCTTCAAAAAGAGATCGGAAAGGTATTCTGCCAGGTTCTGGAGGATGCCGGTGTATACAAATACACACCGGAAGGACTGGAAGCATTCCGCAGATTTATCGCTGTACTTTAAAACCATTATACATGGAACCTGCTTCATTCCGTTTCCTTTTGTTTTGAATTCCGGGCCTGCGTACGATATACAACTCATGTGGTTAAATGGTACGTTGAATAACGGTAGGCTTAAGAGGAACAGTATGATAATTAGTAACCTGAAAAAAGAACATCTGATTCCGCTGAGAGATGCATTGGTTGAGTTGACGCTTTTTGTGGAAAAATGGCAGCATCTGGGTAGACCGGATTTTATCCGTTATCTGATCCATTATCTGAAATCCATGAAGGATAACATCGAAATCTGCATCTGCGTACGGGAAGATAAGGGAGAGGGACTGAGATATCTCGGGACACTCCTGGTGCGGGACTGGGATCTGGCCAACGACGAATATGTGGGAATCCCTTCCTGCAGGCTGTTTGAGGAATGCCAGACAGAGCTGTGTCTGCAGTATCTGATTCTGCTCAATGCGGTGGGAAGTTTTTTTGTTCCGGGTACAAATTTGGATTAGAAAAGAGAAAACTCAATTTTTTTGAATCAATAAGGAAGCCGGCCTCGGAGGAAGGGCGGTTACTATTCACGGCCTAACCGGCCGCTCATAGTAACGACATCTGCCATTTAAAATCGCCTTCGGCGATGGGGCAGATGTCATCGCCCCATCACTTTTCTGGCGGCTAACCGTGCAGCGAGTGCACGGTTAGCCGTGAACAGTAACGAAGGGCGGCTTTTTTGTCCTTTCAAAGCTATTTCAGCCTTGCCGTTGTATGCAAATTATGGTAAGATAATTGGCAGATATTGAAGGATTGAGGAGGAAACCATGGAAAATGACGTTGTATCGAAGAATTTTATAGAGCAGGAGATCGACAAGGATCTGGCGGAAGGAGTGTACGATCATGTATGTACCAGATTCCCGCCGGAACCGAACGGATATCTGCATATCGGACATGCAAAGTCCATACTTTTGAATTACGGGCTGGCGCAAAAATATCATGGAACATTCCATATGCGGTTCGACGACACGAATCCGACAAAGGAAAAGATAGAATTTGTAGACTCGATCAAGGAAGATATCCGGTGGCTGGGGGCAGACTGGGAAGACCATCTGTATTTCGCATCCGATTATTTTGACCAGATGTACGAATGCGCGGTCAAATTGATCCGGAAAGGCAAGGCATATGTCTGTGACTTGTCCGCGGAAGAGATCCGGGAATACCGCGGGACGCTGACGGAAGCGGGAAGGAAAAGTCCTTACCGGGAACGCGGGGTGGAAGAGAATCTGCGTCTTTTTGAGCAGATGCGTGCCGGGGAATTTCAGGACGGAGAAAAGGTACTCCGCGCAAAGATTGACATGGCTTCGCCGAATATCAATATGCGTGACCCCGTGATTTACCGTGTGGCGCGGATGTCCCACCACAGGACAGGGGATAAGTGGTGCATCTATCCGATGTATGATTTCGCGCACCCGATCGAGGATGCCATCGAAGGGATCACCCATTCGATCTGTACGTTAGAGTTTGAGGATCATCGGCCGCTGTATGACTGGGTCGTACGGGAGTGTGAATTTGAAAATCCGCCCCGCCAGATCGAGTTCGCGAAATTGTATCTGACCAATGTGGTGACAGGAAAGCGCTATATCAAAAAGCTTGTGGAGGACGGCATCGTTGACGGGTGGGATGATCCGCGCCTGGTGTCCATCGCCGCACTGCGCAGACGCGGGTTCACACCGGAGGCTCTGAAGATGTTCATTGAGATGTGCGGCGTATCTAAGGCACAGAGCTCCGTCGATTATGCCATGCTGGAATACTGCATCCGGGAAGATCTGAAGATGAAAAAGGCACGCATGATGGCGGTGCTGCATCCCATCAGGCTGATCATTGATAATTACCCGGAGGGGGAGACCGAATATCTGGACGTTCCAAACAATCTGGAAAATGAAGCGTTGGGAACGAGAAAGGTGCCGTTTTGCCGGGAGCTGTATATCGAGCGGGATGATTTTATGGAGGAACCTCCGAAGAAGTATTTCCGCCTGTTCCCGGGCAATGAAGTGCGCCTGATGTCCGCATACTTTGTGACATGCCAAAGCTTTGTCAAAGACGCGGAGGGAAATGTAACAGAGGTACACTGTACCTATGACCCGGAAACGAAGAGCGGAAGCGGGTTTACCGGAAGAAAAGTCAAGGGGACGATCCACTGGGTGGCGGCTCCCTGGGCCAAAAGAGCGGAAGTCCGTCTGTATGAGAATCTGGTGGACGAAGAGAAGGGGGTCTATAACAAGGAGGACGGTTCCCTGAATCTGAATCCGAATTCTCTGACTGTATTGAAGGACTGCCCGGTGGAGCCGGGATTTGCGGAAGCGCAAGCCTATGACAGCTTCCAGTTTGTAAGGAACGGATACTTTTGTATTGACGCAAAGGATTCCTCTCCGGAGGCATTGGTTTTTAACCGGATCGTATCTTTGAAGAGTTCCTTTAAACTGCCGAAGTAAACAGAGGCGTATCTGCTCAGTACCCTTGCAGGTATGCCAAAAGCCCATAGAGGAGTCTTTTCTTATGAATGAACTGACCATGAGTCTGGATGCAAAGTCAAAGACACCGCTGTATGAACAGATTTATCTTTACATCAAAAATGAGATCCGGACCGCACAGCTTAGAAGCGGTGATAAGCTGCCCTCTACCCGTGCCCTCTGCCGGTATCTGGAGGTCAGCAGAAGCACGGTAGAGCTTGCTTACGAGCAGCTGCTGTCAGAGGGTTATGTGGAGGCAGAACCCTGCCGCGGTTTTTTTGTCGCGGACGTAGAGGGGCTGTATCAGCTCGGACGTCCTGCTGCCAGATACAGGGGTGCGGACACCGCGAAGGGGACGGACTGTCTCTATGATTTTACGCCCAACGGTGTGGATCTGAACAGCTTTCCTTACAACGCGTGGCGAAAGCTTTCCAAAGAAAGCCTGCTGGATGACCGCGCGGAATTGTTCCGGCTGGGAAACCCACAGGGAGAATACGGACTGCGCAGCGCGATCTGCAGCTACCTTCATCAGGCCAGAGGGGTCAACTGTGATCCCGAGCAGATGATCATCGGCGCAGGAAATGATTATCTGCTGATGCTCCTCGCCACCATGACAGGACAGGATCACACGGTGGCCTTTGAAAATCCGACCTACAGGCAGGCTTACCGTCTGTTTGAGAATCTGTCCTTCCGTATCCGTACGGTGGATATGGATTCCAGGGGGATGGACGTGAAGGAGCTGGAGGCTTCCGGCGCGGATATCGCGTTTGTCATGCCTTCCCACCAGTATCCGCTGGGAATCGTGATGCCCATAAAGCGCCGTCTGGAACTGCTGAGATGGGCAGGAAAGCAGGAGGGCCGGTACATCATTGAGGACGATTATGACAGTGAATTCCGCTATAAGGGAAAGCCGATTCCCGCCCTGCAGGGATATGACAGCCAGGAAAAGGTGATTTATATCGGTACGTTTTCCAAAGCGATCGCTCCTGCAATCCGGATGAGCTATCTGGTTCTGCCGCAGCCGCTCCTCAAGCTATATCAGGAACGGAGCCGCTTTTTGAATTCCACGGTGTCCAAGGTGGATCAGCTGATTCTCGAAAAGTTCATTGGAAACGGCTATTTTGAACGGCATCTGAACAAGACCCGCGCACTTTATAAGAGCAGGCATGATACCTTGCTTTCCTGCCTGAAAAGTTCTCTCTGCCGGACAGAAGCATTCCGCATTTCCGGGGAAAATGCGGGGGTGCATCTTCTCCTCCATGTCCAGAACGGGATGTCGGAGGAAGAACTGATCCGCCGGGCCGGGCGGCGGGGAGTCAGAGTATACGGACTCTCCGAATATGATGTGGAGCCCCGGCCGAAGGCTCCTGCAACGATTCTGCTGGGATATGCGAATATGAGTGAAGAGAAGATCGTAGAGGCGGTGAAAATACTTACCGAAGAATGGAAGGTCTGATCAAAAAAAAGATTGTAATTGTGTTTAAAAAGTATTAAAATAGTAAATGATTTAGTCACGGAATGGAAGAAAGGAGAGTCCTGTTTTGAAAAAGAATTTTAAATGGCTGGCAGCCCTCGCTGTTGTAGGAACGATAATCGGTATCATAATTGCTTATTTTTGTAAAAAGAAAAATGAAGCATCCGAATTCGAGGATGACGAATTTGAGGATGAGGATGATTTTGACCTGGATGGCGATCTGAAGCCTGTTTCCGGACGGGGATATGTTCCGCTGAATAAAGCGGCGGATCCGGCTCGGAAGGAGGACGCAGAATCCGGTGAGGACGCGGAAGAAGAGAAGGAGGACACGGTAAAAGCCGCGGAAGAGAAGGAGGAGTCTGCGCCTGCGGCAGAAGAGACGGAAGTCCGGTCAGACGAAGAGGTCGCTTCCGACAAAGAGTAGAACTGAGAGGATGATGGGATCCCAAGGGGCTTTTGCTCTAAGGGATTTCATTTGTTTTTTCCGGAATCCGGCAGAAAATGCCGGCAATGTGCTCTGTACGGATTGTCAGAGCCTTGATGAAGGAGTTTTATTTTTATGGAATACAATATAGCTGTAAAGGCTGGAAAAAAAGCGAAAAAGGGAGTTCTGCGTATTATATTCAGCCGTACCGCGCTGATCCTGCTGCTGATCCTGCTGCAGCTGGCAATGTTTGCGGGCCTGCTGACGATCCTTAGGGATTATATGGTCTATATCTACGGCGTGACTCTGGTGGTACAGGCTGGTGTGATCATCTATATCATGAATGAGCAGACTTGTCCGGAATTCAGCCGAACGTGGATTCTTTTGATCTTGATCTTTCCGGTCTTTGGATGCGCCTTTTATGTGTATGCCAAGATGGAACTGGGAGTCCATTTTATAGGAGAACAGCTCAAACAGCGGCAGATGGAGACATGGCCTTATCTGAACCAGAAAAAGAGCATCGTGGAAGATCTGCGCCGCAGCAAACCGGCCAATGCCAATCTGGCCCACTATATGAACCGGTCGCTCCATTTTCCGGTGTACCGTAACACAAAAGCAACCTATTTTAGCTGCGGGGAGGAAAAGTTTCCGGCACTGCTGGAGCAGTTGAAAGGCGCCCGGAAGTTTATTTTTCTGGAATATTTTATTGTGGCCGAGGGTTATATGTGGGAAAGCATTTTACGGATCCTGAAGCAGAAGGCGGCCGAGGGACTGGATGTCCGCTTTATGTATGACGGGATGTGCAGTATTTCCCTTCTTCCCTATAATTACCCGAAGATGATCCAAAAGTTTGGAATCAAATGTAAAATGTTCAGTCCCATCCGGCCGGTACTTACTACCGCGCAGAATAACCGGGATCACCGGAAGATCTGCGTCATAGACGGAAAAGTGGGCTTTACCGGCGGAATCAATCTGGGAGATGAATATATCAACCGGCAGGAAAGATTCGGTTACTGGAAGGACACGGCTGTCATGCTGGAGGGCGATGCCGTGCAGAGCCTGACGATGCTGTTCCTGCAGATGTGGAACGCCACGGAGCGCAAACCGGAGTATTATGGGAGATATCTTACGAAACCGTGCAAGGAACTGCGGCGGGAACTGGGATTCGTGATGCCTTATGGGGACAGTCCCTTTGATCATGAAGACGTGGGCGAGGAAGTGTACTGCCATATTTTGAATCATGCAAAAAAGTACGTACATATCATGACGCCCTATCTGATTCTGGACAGCCAGATGACGGATGCGCTCTGCCGGGCGGCGAAGAGCGGGATCGACGTGAAGATTATCATGCCGGGCATTCCGGATAAGCGGTACGCGTTTGCGCTGGCAAAGACCTATTACAGGGAACTGATCCAGGCAGGGGTCAAGATCTATGAGTTCACCCCTGGCTTCGTGCACGCGAAGATTTTTGTCTCTGATAACGATACGGCGACCATAGGGACGATTAATCTGGACTATCGGAGCCTTTATCTGCATTTTGAGTGCGGGGTGTTCATCTATAATAATCCTGTGATTCGGGATGTGGAGCAGGATTTCCAGAAGACCCTGAAACAATGCCACAGGATTTCCGTGGCCGATCTGAAGAAGATCAATCTCGGGATGATCTTTATGGGCAGGGTTCTTCGTCTGATTGCGCCTTTGATGTAAGGATAAGTTTTTTTAAAATGTATTTTACAGATATAAAAAATTATAGTATAATGCATACGGCAGTTTACAGATACAAAAGTGTAGTGTCAAAAATTGGCTGCGCAGATTGCAGGAGGGTTTAAAATGGTTAAAGCAGTAGTTGGAGCAAACTGGGGCGATGAAGGTAAAGGTAAGATTACGGATATGCTGGGCAGGGAATCCGACATTATTGTCCGTTTTCAGGGAGGTGCCAATGCAGGGCATACGATCGTAAATGATTATGGAAAATTCGCGCTGCATACATTGCCGTCAGGTGTATTTTACAGCCATACGACAAGCGTAATCGGAAATGGAGTGGCTTTGGATATTCCCACACTGTGTGAGGAAATACGGTCTGTCATTGACCGGGGGGTTCCTGCGCCGAAGCTCCTGGTGTCTGACCGTGCGCAGATCGTCATGTCATATCACAAGCTGTTTGACGCATATGAGGAAGAGCGCCTTGGCGGAAAGTCTTTTGGCTCTACCAAGTCCGGGATCGCGCCCTTCTATTCGGATAAGTTCGCAAAGATCGGCTTCCAGGTCAGTGAACTATATGACGAAGGACTGCTCAGAGAAAAAGCAGCCCGTGTGGCGGAGCAGAAAAATGTATTTCTGGAGCATCTGTATCACAAGCCTCTCATTGATCCGGAGGAGTTGTACAAGGAACTGATCGGTTACAGGGAGATGATTTCCCCTTATGTGTGCGACGTGCCTTTGTTTTTGCACAATGCTCTGAAGGAGGGGAAGAATATCCTTCTGGAAGGGCAGCTCGGATCTCTGAAGGATCCGGATCACGGGATCTACCCTATGGTGACGTCCTCCTCGACTCTGGCGGCATATGGTGCCATCGGCGCAGGGATCCCGCCTTATGAGATCAAGCAGATCATTACGGTGTGCAAAGCATATTCCAGCGCGGTCGGAGCAGGCGCTTTTGTCAGTGAACTCTTCGGGGATGAGGCGGAAGAACTCCGCAGACGGGGCGGAGACGGCGGAGAGTATGGCGCGACCACAGGACGGCCGAGAAGAGTGGGCTGGTTCGACTGTGTGGCATCCAAGTACGGCTGCAGGCTGCAGGGGACGACAGACGTGGCATTTACGGTACTGGATGTGCTGGGATATCTGGACGAGATTCCGGTCTGTGTAGGATATGAGATTGACGGAGAGGTGACGGCAGAATTTCCGGTAACACATTTGCTGGCGAAGGCGAAGCCGGTGCTGAAAAAGCTTCCGGGATGGAAATGCGATATCCGCGGAATCAAGAAGTATGAGGAACTCCCGGAGAATTGCAGAAAGTATATTGAGTTTGTAGAAGAACAGATCGGATATCCGATCCATATGATCAGCAATGGTCCCGGACGAGAGGATATCATATACAGATAGCGTGTGTAGCAACACCTGACGCAGCGGAACAAAGCAGTCCTGCGTCAGGTGTTTTTTTCAATTTTTCTTTAGAATCCTTCGAAATATTTAAGAAATGAGTCACGGGCCTGTCACATTTGATTGTTAGGATAAAAAGTATGAAAAAGGGAATCTCAGGAATATTTTTGAAAGGAGAGCATATAATAGTAAAGCTGGGGTCTAAACGGACAGGAGGTAACTATGCAACGGAAAATGAATAGAAAAGAGGAAGATGCCATGATAACAATGGAAGAATATCTAAGGAAAAAGAACGTGATCAAGGGAAAAGAACCGGAATCTGAGGAGCCGGGAAAGGATCTACATAGCAGGAGCAAAAAGGAAAAAAAAAGTGAGGACACCGGCAAGATCACTGCCGCTGCCCACTGGAGCGCAGTGATGACACTGGCGGAACTACTGTATATATGATTATTCCTCTTCGTCATGGTCACCAAGGCGGGTGAAAAGGATGCAGGCATACAGCGTGACAGGAAAAAAGATCGTGGCAGCTACGGAGACCTTCAATAGGTCGAAGAACAGAGGGCTGTCCAACAACGCGAAGATCAAAGTGGAAACATACAGAGCAATCAACAGGATTGCGCCGAGAAGGGCCAGAACTCGTTTTATTTTTTTCATATGGATCAATCCTCCTTTTGGATTCCATAGTATGCCAAATATCAGCCAATGGCAGGTTTTTGAATATTATATCTGAATTCGCGGAAAACTTCAATTGGAAAATAAAAAGGGCATGAACCGTAATGCCGTTTATTATGCATATATTGTAAAAATAAGAGTTTACGGAACAAAAAAAGTAGTATATAATAGATAAGCGATCCGAAGTCAATTCTCATGGGATTGCGGGCGTATCTGTGAGGGTACCGGGCAGATACAAGCGACTTATATTTATGATGAAGGAGTTAAATACAATGAGTGATAAGAGTTTACTGGAACAATGGCGCGGTATGGCGTATGACCAGAGAAAGACAAGAGAGCAGCTTAAGACCTTGTGGGACGCGTATTTTGAGGAAGAGAAGGGTGTTTATGAACAGCTTTTGGCCGAGCCGGACGTAGAAGTAAAGGGGACGGTAAAGGAACTGGCTGAAAAGTATGATATGGATCTTATGACCATGGTCGGATTTCTGGACGGGATCAATGACAGCCTGAAGACCGCGAACCCGATTGAGACGATGGATGAAGATACGGAAGTCAGCCTGGCCTTTGATAAGGAGAAGCTGTATAAGAATATGGTGGATGCGAGGGCGGACTGGCTGTATGAGCTGCCGCAGTGGAATGATATTTATGATGAGGAGACGAGAAAGCGCCTCTTCCTCGAACAGAGAAAGTCCGGCACGGTCCACAGGGAGAAGAAGATCGGGCGGAACGACCCCTGTCCCTGCGGAAGCGGCAAAAAATATAAAAAGTGCTGCGGGAGAAATATATGATTCGACCGTCAAAAGTCCATTTTCATTGTTGAGATAATTTTTCGAAGATTCGTGCCACAATATATGGAAGCGATGTGGTGCATCGCCCTCATATATTGTGGCATGAAGATTCAGAAAATTGGCAGCAAGGGAAATGAGAGTTTTTGGCGGGCGAATCATATATAAAATAGTATAATCAGCATCGATATGGGTATAATGATACTGATCTTAAAAAAAGAGGAGGAATCATTATGCCGGAATTAAAATGTACCGTACAGACATGCAGGCACAATAAAAACTTTTTGTGTGATCTGGACAAGATTCAGGTCGGCGGAAGCAACGCAAAAAGGGCAGGGGAGACCTGCTGCGACAGTTTCCAGGAGAGACATGGAGATACCTATTCGAATGTAGCGGGCGAGGCAGATCCTGCTACGGATATCCACTGCGAGGCAAAGGAATGTAAGTACAATGAACAGTGCAAGTGCCATGCCGGAAAGATCAGCGTGGAAGGCAGCAATGCCTGTCGCTGTGAATCTACGGAATGCGCGACTTTTAAATGTGGATATTAGCTATATAAGGTATGAAGCAAAAAATCCGGGAGCAATTCCGGATTTTTTGCAGTTTTTTTGTTACAGTTCACTCGTCAGCCGCTGTCATGATAAGTTTGTGCTTGCACAAAGACTTATCATGACAGCGGCTGGCGAAGGGAACGCCGGTTTATGAGCAAAAATAGCCGCAAAGCGGCGGAAAAGCATCGAAGATGCGTTTTGCGAATAGCGCGGTGTGAACGGTAAGTTACTGTTCATGGCCTAACCGTGCACTCGCTGCACGGTTAGCCGCCAGAAAAGTGATGGGGCGATGACATCTGCCCCATCGCCGAAGGCGATTTTAAATGGCAGATGTCGTTACTATGAGCGGCCGGCTAGGCCGTGAATAGTAACAACGGTAACGTTTTTTGTCGCTTCAGTTATTTTTTGTGGTTGACTCCCAAAGCCGTACGGCGTTATAATTCTATCATGTTTTAGGATTTCGGGACCGTGCAGCGTGGTGTACGGCCCAGGAGTGAACAATAACAATCATGTAGTTTAAACAGGAAGTTGACAGATATGAATCAGGATATAGAATCAAAAAAGGAACAGAGTGACACGTCCCGGCAGAAAAGCGGGCATTACAGCAACCGCCCCAGTTTCGGCGGCAAAGAGGCATCGAAGCTGCGTCAGCATCTGAGCAGAGAGAAGTCGTTGTTCATCATCATTGCCGTTGTTATCATCTTTTATTTTGCGATGCTTCGGCTGGATGAAATTTCAAAGCTCGTGTGGATGGTGATCCGCATTTTAAAGCCGATCATTTATGGACTGGCAATCGCCTATCTGCTGAATCCGATCATGAAGTTTGTGGAACAGCATTTGAGCAGGCTTCTTGAGAAAGCATTTCCTAAATTAAAAAAGGTACACCAGATCAGCAGGAGCGTCGGGATTCTCTCTGCGGTCATGGTGCTTTTGGCAATCATTGTAGCACTGTGCAATATGATGATCCCGGAACTGTACGGGAGCATACGGGATATGGCGTTCACAGTTCCCGGGCAGCTCAATGACGCGCTGGACTGGATCACAAAAATGATGGCAGGGGATTCGGCGTTGGAGCAGGTATTCACCCGCACCTTGCGGGAGGTCACGGATCTGCTGCAGAACTGGATGAAAACAGATATGCTCACTCAGGCCAATGTGGTCATGTCAAACCTGACTGAAGGGGTCATCAATATTGTCAGCGAGTTATTTAACGCGATCATCGGAATCATTGTTTCTATTTATGTACTGTTCAGCAAGGAATCCTTTTCCATGCAGACAAAGAAGATTGTCTGTGCCTTGTTCCGGCCCTCCCAGGCGAACATGATCCTTCATCTGACGATCAAGAGCAATGAGATCTTCGGAGGCTTCATCATTGGAAAGATCATTGATTCGGCGATTATCGGAGTCCTGTGCTTTATCATCCTGTCGATACTCGGAATGCCTTATACGCTTCTGGTGAGCGTCATCGTAGGCGTCACAAATGTAATTCCGTTCTTCGGCCCTTACATCGGAGCCATACCGAGCGCGATTCTGATCCTGCTTTCTGATCCGAAGATGGGAGTGTATTTTATTATATTTATCCTGATCCTGCAGCAGTTGGACGGCAATATCATCGGACCGAAGATTCTTGGGAATTCTACCGGGCTTTCTGCATTCTGGGTCGTGTTCTCCATCCTTCTTGGAGGAGGGCTCTTCGGATTTGTAGGCATGATCCTTGGAGTGCCTACTTTTGCCGTGATCTATTATATTACACGTATGCTGATCAACCACAGACTGGAGGAAAAGTCCCTGCCTGTGGAAACATCCTGCTATGATGAATTCAGTTATGTAGATTCCGACGGAACTTATGTACATTCAAAAGAAAATGATTTAATGAAAGACGAGGGAATAAGAGATGCCAATCAGAGTGCAAAATGACTTGCCGATAAAAGAAGTACTGGAACGTGAGAATATCTTTGTTATGGATGAATATCGTGCGGCACATCAGGAGATCCGTCCGATCAGCATCGGGCTTTTGAACCTGATGCCGCTGAAGGAGGACACGGAGCTTCAGATCCTGCGCTCCCTTTCCAATACACCTTTGCAGACAGACGTGACCTTTGTCCGTGTATCCAGCCATGTATCCAAGAACACTTCGACCAGCCATATTTATAAATTTTATGAACCCTTTGAGGAAATCAAAAGGCAGAAGTTCGACGGTTTTATCATTACCGGAGCGCCGGTTGAGCAGATACCGTTTGAGGAAGTGGACTACTGGGAGGAACTGACGGAGATCATGAACTGGACCGTGACTAACGTGACCTCCACCCTGCACCTGTGCTGGGGAGCGCAGGCAGGGCTCTATCATCACTATGGGATCAATAAGGTACGGCTTCCCCAGAAGAAGTTCGGCATTTTTCCGCATCATGTGCGGAACCGCAAGATCCCTCTGGTGAGAGGGTTCGACGATGTATTTTACGCCCCCCATTCCAGGCATACCGATGTTCCACGGGAGCTGCTGGAAAAGGATGAGCGCATCATGATCCTGGCGGATTCGGATGAGGCCGGCATCTTTTTGTGCATGGCGAAGGAAGGCCGACAGATCTTTGTGATGGGTCATCCGGAGTATGACCGGATGACACTGGACAGTGAGTATAAAAGAGATCTGGGGAAAGGCCTGGATATCCGGATGCCTGTGAATTATTATCCGGAGAATAATCCGGAGAATAAACCGCAGCTGATCTGGCGTTCTCATGCCAACAACCTGTACTCCAACTGGCTCAATTACTATGTCTATCAGGTGACGCCTTATGACCTGTATGGGACGCCTGATTTTAGCTGAGCTGATTTTTGTACAATTTTACGAATTGACGAGGGGAAGATATAGTGTTACACTGTTTAATACTGACCACTTCATCTTGTGGAAAAGTGTTTACAAAGACACTAAATATAGATATATAATGAATAATTAATGGGAGGGCGGAACATGATCAGTGTAGTGAAGAAAGACGGCACGAAAGAAGATTTTAATGTGCAGAAGGTTGTTGTAGCGGTGAATAAGTCCGCTTACAGGGCATTGGTCACATTTACGGACGAGGAGTTGGATTTTATCTGCCGGTTCGTTGAGGAACGTGTGAAGAAAATGCAGATATCCGAGATTCGGATCGCACAGATGCATAATGTTGTGGAGAGCGCTCTGGAGGCTGTAAATCCTGCGGTGGCAAAAAGCTACAAGGATTATCGGAATTATAAGCAGGATTTTGTACAGATGCTGGATGAGGTATACAAGAAGAGCCAGTCCATCATGTATATCGGAGATAAGGAGAACAGCAATACCGACAGCGCGCTGGTATCTACCAAGCGAAGCCTGATCTTTAATGAACTGAATAAAGAACTATATAAGAAGTTTTTCCTGACAGTGGAGGAGATCCAGGCGATCCGGGACGGATATATCTATATCCATGACATGTCAGCCAGAAGAGATACGATGAACTGCTGTCTGTTCGATGTACAGAATGTACTGAGCGGAGGCTTCGAGATGGGCAATCTCTGGTACAATGAGCCGAAGACTTTGGACACGGCATTTGACGTGATCGGAGATATCGTTCTGAGCGCGGCAAGCCAGCAGTACGGCGGATTTACGGTGCCCAGTGTGGACGAGATCCTGGAGCCCTATGCGAAGAAGTCCCACAGACGGCTGATTCAAAAGTACAGAGAGCTGGGTCTGGCGGAGGACAAGGCACAGGAGGTGGCGTGGAAGGATCTGGAAAAAGAGATGGAACAGGGCTTCCAGGGATGGGAGTACAAATTCAATTCCGTATCCTCCAGCCGTGGAGATTATCCCTTCATTACCGTGACCGCAGGCACCCGAACGAGTGAGTATGGAAAGCTGGTGACGAAGACCATGCTGGAAGTACGGAAAAAGGGACAGGGCAGGGCAGGGCATAAGAAGCCGGTTTTGTTCCCGAAGATTGTATTCCTGTATGATGAGAATCTGCATGGACCGGGGAAGCCTTTGGAGGATGTGTTTGAAGCAGGAATCGAATGCTCCAGCAAGACCATGTATCCGGACTGGCTGAGCCTGACAGGCGAGGGCTATGTGCCAAGTATGTATAAGAAGTATGGGAAGATCATCAGTCCCATGGGCTGCCGGGCGTTCTTATCCCCGTGGTATGAGAGGGGCGGTATGGAACCGGCAGACGAAGAGGATACTCCGATCTTTGTAGGCCGATTCAATATCGGTGCCATCAGCCTGCATCTTCCTATGATCCTGGCCAAGTCCAGGCAGGAGGGCAAGGACTTCCATGAGGAACTGGATTATTATCTGAACCTGATCCGCAGACTGCACCAGAGAACCTATGACTATCTAGGAGAAATGAAAGCTTCTACGAATCCCCTTGCCTACTGTGAGGGTGGATTTTACGGCGGGCATCTGGGACTATATGATAAGATCAAGCCGCTGCTGAAGTCGGCCACCGCCTCCTTCGGGATCACGGCGCTCAATGAACTGCAGCAGCTTTATAATAAAAAGTCCATTGCGGAAGACGGGGCATTTGCCCTGGAGACTCTGCAGTATATCAATGACCGGATCAATGAGTTCAAGAAAGAGGACGGGCATCTGTACGCCATCTACGGAACTCCCGCGGAGAACCTGTGCGGCGTGCAGGTACACCAGTTCCGGAAAAAATATGGAATCATTGAAAATGTTTCGGACCGGGAGTATGTGAGCAACAGCTTTCACTGCCATGTCAGTGAAGAGATCACACCCATCGAGAAGCAGAATCTGGAGGGACGTTTCTGGAATCTGAGCAACGGCGGCAAGATCCAGTATGTGAAGTATCCGGTCAGCTATAACAAAGAGGCCATACGCGCGCTGGTTCGGAGAGCGATGAAGAAGGGCTATTATGAAGGGGTCAACCTGTCCCTGGCCTATTGCGATGACTGTGGACATGAAGAACTGGATATGGATGTGTGTCCGGTATGCGGCAGTAAGAATCTGACCAAGATCGACCGGATGAACGGTTATCTGTCTTATTCCCGGGTAAAAGGAGATACCCGTCTGAATGAGGCCAAGATGGCAGAAATTGCGGAAAGGAAAAGTATGTAAACATGCAGTACCATAATATTACAAAGGATGATATGCTCAACGGCGAAGGACTTCGGGTAGTATTGTGGGTGGCAGGCTGTTCTCATGCCTGCCCGGGCTGCCATAATCCGGTGACATGGGATCCGGCGGGCGGATTGGAATTTGACATGGAGGCAAAGCAGGAGATCTTTGACCAGCTGAAACACAGTTATATCAACGGGATTACTTACAGCGGGGGCGACCCACTGTATATAGGGAACCGGGAAGCGATCGCCGGGCTGGCGGAAGAGATTCGTGCAAAATATCCGGATAAGACCCAGTGGCTTTATACCGGATATCAGTGGGACGATATCAAAGGAGAAAAAGCGGTTCCTTTCTTGGATGTGGTTGTGGACGGCAGATATGTGGAGGCACAGAGGGATCCCCTGCTGAGCTGGCGCGGAAGCAGGAACCAGAGAGTGATTGACGTACAGAAGAGTCTGGAGGCAGGAGAGACGGTATGCAGAGAATAGCAAAATTTCACAAAGTGAGCGAAGAACAGTTCCTCAAGGACTGGGCGGATACATTTTCGGAGCGCGGGGAAGAGGAAGCGTCCGCGGTCTATCAGGCCATAAAGCTTCCGAAGCGGGCTACGGCGGGTTCCGCGGGCTATGATTTTTACGCGCCTGTGAAGATTGTCTTAAAGCCCGGCGAGACCGCGAAAATCCCTACGGGGATTCGGGTGGAGATGGAGAATGGCTGGGTGCTCAAATGTTATCCGAGAAGCGGACTGGGATTCAAGTACAGGCTGCAGCTGAATAACACGGTGGGAATCATCGACAGCGATTATTTTTATTCCGACAACGAAGGACATATTTTTGCGAAAATGACCAATGACTCAAAAGAAGGCAAGACCGTGGAAGTTGCGCCGGGAGAGGGGTTCATGCAGGGGATCTTTGTGGAATACGGCGTGACGGTGGATGATGACGTGACGGATGTACGCAACGGCGGATTTGGAAGTACAACAAAAGTATGAAAGTAATCTTTCATGATCGTTTATGTCGGGTGCCGATATGGGTACAATTATGAAAAAGTGTGCGTCCTGCAACCGGTTTTTGAAAAAAATTGGAAAATTTTAAAAAAAGTGTTGACATTTGACATGATTTGATAGTATAATAGCAAAGCGGGTTCGGGAAAGAGGAACTCGAAAGAGAATTATGGGGTCTTAGCTCAGCTGGGAGAGCATCTGCCTTACAAGCAGAGGGTCATAGGTTCGAGCCCTATAGGCCCCAGGATTTTCTCAAATATATATACGGCGGAATAGCTCAGTTGGCTAGAGCACACGGTTCATACCCGTGGTGTCGCTGGTTCAAATCCAGTTTCCGCTACTCAGAAGAAGAGTTTCGAAAGAACTCTTCTTTTTTCCTTTTCTGCGGCACTTTTTCATGCTATAATAGGAACACTGTGAAGAATACACTGTCATATACCGGAGGATAAAAATTTGAGCCGCAAAATACTTTTGACGTTAAAAATATTGGTTGGAGCCTATCTTATATTTGTGGGAGTCATGCTGCTTCGTACGATCCAGAAAGTCTGTCCGGGCAATCAGGAAGTGATGTGCGGGATCTCAGCCGTCTTTATCCTGGTCGGCTCCGGATATCTGATCGGACTGCTCGCAGGTGCCATTAAAAGAAGCATGGACGCCCGGGCCGCGGAGAAGATGAAAGAAAGAGAACCTGCGCCTGCGGCAAGGCCCGTGCGTGACCATTCCCTTTTTCGGACGGCTCCGATGACATTGCTGAATACGGAAGAACAGGAATCCGATGCGAGAGAGGGGGCTTTGCAGGAGCGGACAGGGCATGCGCAGATCCCTGGCAGCACTTCCGCGACAGTAAGGCTGCAAAAAGTCGGACCGGATACGATGGTATGGAAAAAATAATGTGACATTCAGATCAGCAGACGGGTCTACAGTGTGCGGATTTGAAGAGCTGCAAAATGATCATAAGGAGAGTGCGGTATGCGTGTTGGAATAGGATATGATGTTCACAGATTGACGGAAGGAAGAGAACTGATACTTGGCGGCGTGAAGATTCCTTATGAAAAGGGGCTTCTGGGGCATTCGGATGCGGATGTGCTGGTTCATGCGGTTATGGACGCCCTGCTCGGGGCAGCGGCCCTTGGAGATATCGGAAAGCATTTTCCGGATACGGATCCGAAGTATGAGGGAATCTCCAGTATCAGGCTTTTGGAGCATGTGGCCGGGCTTCTTGAGGAACAGCAGTATATTGTAGAGAATATTGATGCCACGATCATCGCACAGAGGCCGAAGCTGCTGCCCTATATCGAAAGTATGCAAAGGAATATTGCGGCTGCGCTGAAGCTCTCCGTGGATCAGGTCAGCATAAAGGCTACCACTGAGGAAGGGCTTGGATTCACCGGCACGGGGGAGGGGATTTCCTCCCAGGCGGTGTGCCTCCTGGAGAAGATCCTGAATTACAGCAGCTTTGATGTGACTCCCCAAGACCGGCCGTGCGCAAGCTGCAGCGGATGTACGAACACAAAGATGGCCGATTCTTAGAAGGTGCTTTCTGTGTGGTGTGTCGGTAGTGAGAAATTACTGGGAAAGGAAAAAAGTGTTATGGAGCTCCGGAAGCTGGAACAGAGCGAACATCAGAAGACCAGAAAGCTGTGGGAGACGGTGTTCTCAGAAGACTCCAGGGAATTTTTGGATTATTATTATTTTTTTAAGGCAAAGAACAATGAGATATTTGTCATAGAGGAGGAGGGAGCTGTCCGCTCCATGCTGCAGCTCAACCCTTATGAACTGGCAATCGAAGACGATTCCTGCCCCTGCCATTATATCATTGCGGTGGCTACGGAAGAAGCCTTCCGGAAGCGGGGCTATATGGGAGCGCTGCTGCGCCGGGCCATGGAGGAGATGTACGGCAGGAAGGAACCCTTTACTTTTCTGATGCCTGCTGCGGAAAAGATCTATGCCCCTTATGATTTTCGTTTTGTGTACGATCAGCGCCAGACGGAGGAGCAGGGGGTGGATAAAAGCAGCTTTGCCCTTCCTGGCACCTTGTCCTCCCAATGTCCTGCGGCGGAGGAGTTATTTCAAGATGCGTCCATTGGGGACGGGGAAGAGCTGGCAGCATTTGTGCAGGAGCATTTTACAAAAGACTGGCAGGTATATGCAAAACGGAACGCGGAATATTATCAGACATTGATTTTTGAGCAGCAGAGCGAATACGGCGGGATCCGGATGATCCGGGCGGACGGAAGGCTTGTGGGGATTTTCCTTTACGCGGAGGAGGACGGACTGGAGATCCGGGAGCCTCTTTATCTGAAAGAATATGAGTCTTCCTTTCAAAAGGCGGTCGTTGAGCTGATGTGGGAAAGGGAACGGGTGAAGCTTTATGCATGGGATAAAGGGAGCAGAAGGAAGCCTCTTATTATGGTACGCCTTCTCCATCTGGAAAGCATGCTCTGCCGTATGAAAGTACGGCAGGGGGAGGAAATGGACTGTTCCTTTGCGGTGCTGGATTCTATTCTGCCTCAGAACAGCCGGATCTGGCGGATCTGGGGCGGGGAAGCCACCGAGTGGAAGGTCCGGGTCCGTGAGACGGAGGATTCGGAAGGTGTGCTTACGATCGGTGCTCTGGCGGGTCTGCTGTTCGGATACCGCAGCATAGCAGAAGCGGCGCAGGAGGAGGATGTGATCCTGACAGAGCATCTGACAGAAGAACTGAAAAAGCTGAAAGCACTGGAAAATGTCTGGCTGAATGAGATTGTTTAGATGAGAGTATGGAGGTTGTCGGGGAGGTCGTATATGGGAATCTTATCTTATATCAGAGAGGAAATTCAGGTGATCCGGGAGAGGGATCCGGCCATAAAATCAAATATGGAGGTACTCCTTTATCCCAGCTTTAAAGTGATCCTAAGCTATCGCGTGGCTCACAGACTTTATCGGAAGAAGCACTATTTTCTGGCACGCTGGATTTCACAGAGGGCGGCGCGCAAGACCGGAATCGAGATTCATCCGGGCGCAAGGATCGGGAAAGGGCTGTTCATTGACCATGGAAGCGGCGTGATCATCGGGGAGACGACGATCATCGGGGACAATGTGACCCTCTACCAGGGCGTGACACTTGGAGGAACCGGAAAGGAAAAGGGAAAGAGACATCCCACCTTAAAGGATAATGTGATGGTCAGCGCAGGAGCCAAGATTCTGGGTTCCTTTACCATCGGAGAGAATTCCAAGATCGGCGCAGGCTCCGTGGTGCTCGAAGAGGTTCCGCCGAACTGTACTGTAGTCGGCGTGCCGGGGCGCGTGGTAAGGATGGGTAACCAGAAGGTACCACGTTCGGATATGGACCATGTGCATCTGCCGGATCCGGTGCGCAATGACATTCAGGCGCTCCGGCAGGAGAATGAACAGATTCGAAGGCGGATGGACGATATGGAGAAGCAGATCGGAAAGAGAGGAAAAGAGCAATGAAATTATATAATACCATGTCAAAGAGAAAAGAAGAGTTCGTACCTTTGGAAAAGGATAAAGTGAAGATGTATGTCTGCGGACCTACGGTCTATAATTATATCCATATCGGAAATGCCAGGCCGATGATCGTATTTGATACTGTACGCAGATATTTTGAATATAAAGGCTATGATGTGAATTTTGTCTCTAACTTTACGGATGTAGACGATAAGATCATCAAGAAATCGATAGAAGAGGGGATTCCTGCGGAAGAGGTCTCCAGGCGTTATATCGAGGAATGCAAGAAGGATATGGAAGGCATGAATGTGAAGCCTGCCACCACCCATCCGCTTGCAACGGAAGAGATCGGCGGGATGATCGAGATGATCCGGACGTTGATCGACAAGGGTTTTGCCTATGAGAAGAATGGAACCGTATACTACCGCACCAGGAAGTTCCAGGATTATGGGAAGCTGTCCCATAAGAACCTGGATGACCTGCGCTCCGGCAGCCGTTCTCTTCTTGTGACCGGGGAAGAGGAAAAGGAGGATCCGCTGGATTTCGTATTGTGGAAGCCGAAAAAGGAAGGGGAGCCTGCGTGGCAGTCGCCCTGGAGTGAGGGACGGCCGGGCTGGCATATCGAATGCTCGGAGATGTCCAAGAAGTATCTGGGGGAACAGATTGATATCCATGCAGGAGGAGAAGACCTGATTTTCCCGCATCATGAAAACGAGATCGCGCAGAGTGAGGCGGCAAACGGAAAAGAATTCGCGAAATACTGGCTCCACAATGGTTTCCTGAATATTGACAACCGGAAGATGTCCAAATCTCTCGGTAATTTCTTTACGGTCCGTGAAATCAGCGAAAAGTATGATCTTCAGGTGCTGCGTTTCTTTATGCTGAGCGCTCATTACCGCAGCCCCCTGAACTTCAGCGAAGAGTTGATGGAGTCCGCGAAAAACGGGCTGGAACGGATCGTGACATGTGCGGATCATCTGCGGTTTCTGATCAAGAACGCGCAGACAGGAGCCCTGCTTGAGGAAGAGAAGGAATTATCTGCAAAGATCCGGGAATATGTGGAGAACTTTGAGAGTGCGATGGACGATGATTTTAATACGGCAGATGCGGTGGCGGCCGTGTTTGAACTGGTGAAGTATGCCAATACCACGGCAAAAGGTGAAAGCTCAAAGGAATACCTGCAGGAGCTTCTGGACGTCCTGGGCAAGCTCACCGATGTGCTGGGAATCATCGTGGAGAAAAAGGAGGAACTCCTGGATGCGGATATCGAGGCTTTGATCGCCCAGCGGCAGGCCGCAAGAAAGGAAAAGAACTTCGCCAGGGCGGATGAGATTCGAAACGAACTGCTTGCCCGGGGGATTGTTCTGAAGGATACACGAGAAGGAGTGCAATGGAAGAGAGCATAACATTTGAGTTTCATGACAGGATCCGGGAAGTACTGCAGTTAAATGAGGTGGATGCGGACAGCTATTCTCCGCTTGTACTGGCATATATCGGGGACTGCGTCTATGATCTGATCATCAAGAGTATGGTGATCAGCGGCGGGAATAAACAGGTTCACAGACTGCATGAGGAAACCAGCAGCTATGTACAGGCTTCCGCCCAATCGTTGATGATGCGTACCATGCAGCAGCATCTTACGGAGGAGGAGCACGTCATCTACCGCAGAGGGCGCAACACGAAGTCCGTATCCCCCGCGAAGAACCAGACGATCACGGATTACCGAAGGGCCACCGGTTTCGAGGCGCTTGTGGGATATCTGTATCTGAAACAGAGATACGGGCGATTGCTGGAACTCGTAAAGATCGGGCTGGACAGTCTGAAAGAAGAGGAATAACAGGCAGGAAATCCATTTGCTGCGAGATTCGTTACAAGTAACAGGAGCATAGAATATGGAGAAATTGGGAAGAGACAGAGAAGCAGAAGAACTGGGGAATAAGAAGGAAATCCGGGAACAGCAGCTTGTGATTGAGGGAAGAAATGCGGTTCTGGAAGCCTTTCGTTCCGGCCGGACAGTGGATAAGCTGTTCGTCCTGGACGGATGCCAGGACGGTCCGGTGCGCACAATTATCCGGGAGGCGAAGAAGCAGGACGTGATTCTGAATTTTGTGGGAAGGGAACGGCTGAACCAGCTCTCCGGGACGGGAAAGCACCAGGGGGTCATTGCCTTTGCGGCGGCCTATGAATATGCCCAGGTGGAGGATATGCTGGAGCTGGCCAGTTCCAAGGGAGAGGATCCTTTTTTGATCCTGCTGGATAATATCGAAGATCCCCATAATCTTGGCGCGATCATCCGTACGGCCAATGTTATGGGCGCCCATGGCGTGATCATTCCCAAGAGGAGAGCATCCGGCCTGACAGCCACCGTGGCAAAGACTTCTGCCGGAGCATTGAATTACACTCCGGTAGCAAAGGTCACGAATCTCGCCAGAACCATCGAAGAGTTGAAAGAAAAGGGGCTCTGGTTTGTGTGTGCGGATATGGATGGTGAGCCTTCCTATCGTCTGAACCTGACCGGCCCCATCGGGCTGGTCATCGGCAATGAAGGAGAAGGTGTGGGACGGCTGGTGCGGGAGCGCTGCGACTTTCTGGCAGGAATCCCCATGAAGGGAGAGATCGATTCCCTGAACGCGTCCGTGGCAGCCGGAGTACTGGCCTATGAGATCGTGCGGCAGCGCCTGCAGAAGAACGGGTAAAGGGATCCGACGGGGAGGAACAACATGGGAGCATATGACGCAATGACGGACGAGCAGCTCATTTCCCGTCTTCGGGCCGGGGAAAAGGATATCATGGATTATCTGATGGTAAAATATAAATCCATGGTGCGCCGTAAGGCCAGAGAGATGTTCCTGATCGGCGGAGAAAATGACGATTTGATCCAGGAGGGGATGATCGGCCTGATGAAGGCGGTAAGGAATTATGACCCGGAACAGGGGAACAGCTTTCAGAGCTTTTCCGAGCTCTGCGTATCCCGCCAGATGTACAGCGCAATCGAGGCTTCCCGGAGAAAAAAGCATTTTCCGCTTAATTCTTATGTCTCTCTGTATGAAGTGGAACAGAACGACGAGGACAGTAAGGAAGTTCCGCTGATTGATACGATTCGTTCGGAGGTGGATAATAACCCGGAGGTGCTCTATTTTGGAAAAGAGTATACGGAAGCGTTCATTGAGAATCTGAAGGATTCTCTGAGCGCACTGGAAAATCACGTGCTCTATCTGCATCTGATGGGGACCGATTACCGGGCCATTGCGGAAATTCTGAATAAAAGCCCGAAAGCAATTGACAATGCGCTGCAGCGGATCAAGACAAAGGCAGGGAAGCTGTTAGGAACTGTAGGAAAATAACATTTGCAGATTGCGCTGGATATTATACTCACGGCCGATGAAATCTGCCGTGAGTATCGCGCCAGCCGCAGCCGCAAAGCGGCATAATTCCTCATGCGGCTGTGCGCATCATGTTATACTGCACGGCAGATTTATCTGGCGCGCAGTATAAAACTTGAGCGGAAAACGAAACAATGGATATGCAGGAGGAAACTGGGTATGAGATTTGTGATTCAGCGGGTAACGGAATCCAGTGTTGCCGTAGATCATGCTGTCATTGGAAGAATTGGGAAGGGATTCATGGTACTGATCGGGGTATCCGGGGATGACACCGAGGAGACAGCGGACAAGCTGGTGAAAAAAATGATCGGACTTCGGATCTTTGAGGATGAGAACGGAAAGACAAACCTGTCACTGGCAGATGTGGGAGGCGGGCTGCTTTTGATCTCCCAGTTCACATTGTACGCAAATTGCAGAAAAGGGAACCGTCCTAGCTTTATCGAGGCAGGTTCACCGGAGAAGGCCAATGCGCTTTATGAATACATTATCGCAAAATGCCGGGAACAGGTTGCGGTTGTAGAGACAGGGGCTTTCGGGGCGGAGATGAAAGTCAGCCTGGTCAATGACGGTCCCTTTACGATCGTGCTGGATTCGGAAAAGTTGTAAGACTATTCCATACATCGAATAAATACGACACGGATTGTTGCGCATTTATTATACTCACAGCCGATGAAATCTGATGCGCAGTATAACATGATGCGCTTATGTATGATGATGTTTTTGAGGAAAATGCAAGAGAATTTATAATTATGTAGATGCGGAGCAAAAGCTCCGTATTTTTTATTCTATAGGAAACTTCTCCGAATTTTCCTATAGAACAAAAAAGATAAAATCTGCAAATTTTTAAATCCTTTTCCGCCAAAATCGGGTTATATTTAATAAGAGGTAACGACTCAGTACCTTCGTAGTTACGCCGCAATCCCATGAAAATTGCCTGCGGCAATGGGGATTGCTCTTGCGATTTATACGTTTTCGTACGGATAGCGCAGTAAATGCGCTATCCTGTGCTGAGTAGTTACAATAAGAGGACCAATCAGGAAGGAGAGTGATGCCTTTTGGATGACAGAGAGCTGATCCGGCGGATTCAGGGCGGGCAGAAGCAGTACCTGAACGAGATCGCCGAAAAATATTATGACGACATCTATTATTTCTGCAGCTACCAGACCGGCAGCCGTGAGGATGCCTACGACCTGGCTCAGGAAACCTTTCTCCGTTTCATCCGATATGTGGATCATTACAAATACCGGAATCTGAAAGGCTATCTCCTGACCATTGCCATGAATCTATGCAGGAATTACACACATGACACAGGGAAAGCTCCTGTTCTGACGGATTCATACGGAGCGGAACAGGGAGACAGGGGCGAAGAGGAAGCAGCGGGCTTTCCCGGCAGGGAATATGAAGATCAGGAGAACAGCCTGCTTCTCGAGGCAGCGCTGCATAAGCTTCCCGACATCCAACGGGAGGCGGTGCTTCTGCATTATTTTTACGGTTACAAGAACCGGGAGATTTCCCGCATGACAGGCGCCTCTTACAGCGCGGTCAAGTCCCGTGTCAGACAGGGGCTTGAAAAACTGCAGCAGCTTTTAAACAGGGAGGATTTCTATGGATGATAAGATAAAACACAAAAAGATGGAATCCACATTAAATGAAATCAAAGATTACGGGAGCCGGAAGGAACCGTGGAGATTCCCGCTGGACGAATCCAAAAAGGGCAGAAGCCTTGCGGTAATCCGTGAGGCCGCTGAAAAAAAGCAGCTCCGGCAGTACCCTTCTTTCCTGGCAAATCTGTGGAATCAGTTCCACTTTCTTCCATGGAAATGCCGTGCGGCCCAGGGGGCAGTGCTTCTTGCGGCCATGCTTCTTGCGGAGTTGCTGAACCGAAGGGAGATTTCCGGCAGTGAATCCATCGTTGTATGCTCGGTATTTCTTGTATTTGCCGGAAATATCTGTCTGAGCGGGGTGGCGCGCCTGTTTTCCTGGCACATGGCAGAGTTGGAACAGACGCTGTATCTAAACCTCAAGCAAATGGTCTGTATTCAGATGCTGGAAGCCGGGATTTTGGATCTGGTGATCCTTAGCCTCCTGGCAGGCATGACCGGCCGGCTAAACAGCGCAGGGACAGGGGCTTACCTGCTGTATATGCTGGTTCCCTTCCTCTGGTCGGACGTGCTCTATCTGCACATGCTGACCGCTTTTCGAAATGGATCGGCCGGTTACCGGTTCTCAGCCGGGGTTCTGTGCGGCCTCTTATCGCTCTCTCCGGCGCTTTTTGAGCATGCGTATGAAGCGGTTAATCTGCCCTGGTGGCGAGTGTCCGGGGTGGCAGGCGTGCTGCTTTTGGCGGCGGAAATCTACAGGATTCTGGGAAAAATTGAAGGAGGAGACAGCTTATGCCTGAATTGACAATTGACAGGGTGACAAAACGTTTTAAAAATAAGATTGCGGTGGACGCGGTTTCTCTGCATCTGCAAAATGGAGTCTATGGATTCCTGGGAGCAAACGGGGCGGGAAAGACAACGCTGCTGCGGATGCTCTGCGGCGTCTTGCGGCCCACCTCGGGGGAGATTCGGTGCAACGGCACGGAAATCCGCATATTGGACGGGGAGTACCGTTTTTTGCTTGGGTATCTGCCCCAGGACTTCGGATATTATCCTGATTTTACCCCGAAGAGGTATCTGGAATACCTGGCTGCCTGCAAGGCGGTTCCCAAAGAACTTGCCAGAGAAAAGGTGCAGGAAATGCTCCGGCTCGTAGGACTGGAAGGGGAGCAGAAGCAAAAGATCAAGACCTTTTCCGGCGGCATGATCCGCAGGCTTGGAATCGCCCAGGCACTTTTAAACGACCCGGAGATCCTCATACTGGACGAACCCACCTCCGGACTGGACCCTAAGGAGCGAATCCGCTTCCGCAATATCATCAGCGCCCTCTCCAAAGGGAGGATCGTGATTTTGTCTACTCATATCGTATCCGATGTAGAATTCATTGCGGATCAGATCCTGCTTATGAAGCAGGGGTGTATCGTGGAGCAGGGAACCTCCCGGGAGGTGACCGCGAGTGTTCGGGGAAAAGTCTGGGAATACCTGGCAGAACTGGATGAGGCGGACCGGATGAATGAGACATTTGCGGTCAGCAACCTGCGAAATGAAGGGGATAAGGTGTACCTCCGGATTGTTTCCGATACCTGCCCCTGCGAAGGCGCAGCACCGGTGGAACCAGGGCTGGAGGATGTATATCTGTATTATTTTGGGAAGTAGTGTCTGGTAAGGAACTGCGAAAAAGTCATATTAGCACTTAGCTTGCGAAAAATGGGAAGTTATTTTTTCACAGTTTCTTACCGGAAGAAAGATATGGGAACAGATTACATGAGAAATATGTTTTGTAGGTTGATGGCAATTATGAGGAGGTAGAAGCATGTGGAAAATATTTCGGGAAGAATTTTGTAAGATCGCGTCCGGAAGGCTTGTCTGGATCGCACTGTTTTGTCTGCTGTTTTTCGTAAGATACCGGCTGGGAATGGTACAGGACGAGTATTTTATGACGACGGGCAAAGAAACCTTTTACGGAAAAGAGGCTATTCAGAAGGATCAGGAACTCACAGCAAAGTATGCGGGGCCTCTGACCGAAGAGAAGGTCAGGAACATATATGAGCAATACGGGTTTTATTATCTGAACAGGGACACAGGAGAAAAGAGGGGGAACTACTGCAGCCGCTTCATCACGGAGCGGATGACCAACAGCAGGCAGTTGGACGAACCGGCTCCGGAAGATATTCAGTTCTATCAGGGAAATGACTGGGAAAATAATGCGGCGCCCCTTTTGAAAGCCGATCTTCGATTCGACTATGTATACGGGTGGGATGATCTGGCAGAAACCTACGGGATGCTGATGATCTATGGCTTGTCCGTCATATTTATCATCGGATTGTCGCCGGTATTCTCAGAAGAATATTCTCTGAAAACAGCGGATATCCTTCTGACCACCCGGAGGGGAAAAGGCAGCGGGATCTGGATGAAAGCGGCCGCAGCCTTCGGATTTACGGTGACCGTTTTTTTGGCTTCAACATTGTATGTATGGGCGGTTTATCTGAAAATATTCGGAACCCAGGGGCTGGACGCTTCCTCCGTTATGATCCAGTGGGGCAATTCCTGGGGTTACTGCCCGGATACGGTTGGCGGCTTCCTGCTGTATCAATTCTGTATGGGACTTGCGGGAACGATCCTCCTGACCGCTGTGGTCCTGGCAGTCTCCGCCCTCTGCAGGAATGCATTTCTGACGGTGGTGTTTTCTCTGATGCTGTACCTCGTGCCGGTAGTATGGGTGAAAGTGCTCGGCCCTATGCGGATCTTCGGGTTTCTTGTGACAAAAGCGGTCTCTCATTTTATGGCCTCCATGCCGATTTATCTGCCCATGACCTGGGACTTCGCATTCCCGGCAGATCAGGTGGCGGTGCACCTTGTGATCGCACTGGCTGTCGGGACAGTCAGCGTATGGCTGGGATATCGCAGATATCGGGGGTATCAGGGGTAAGGAACTGTCCCAAATGCGGATGGATATATTCGTTAAGGTGTGACCTGCAACAACAGAAAATGAAAAACGTGAAAAAATTGACATTTTTCTAAAAAAATATTGACAAAACAGCAGCTTATACCGTATAATAACATTGTTTGGCACGTTGTTGCGACTTGGTCGGAAGAGCAGAACTTTGACGAAGAGAAGAAGGAAGTGTTTACGACATGCCGACAGGCTGCCTTGGCGCAGCAGGTAGCGCGCATCCTTGGTAAGGATGAGGTCGGCGGTTCAAATCCGCTAGGCAGCTCTGAAATGGTTGAAAATAAAGGCTTTTCAAGGAAATTACTCTTTGAAACGCCTTTATTTTTATCATACTATCCGAACTAATGATTCTTTTCTATTAACCATCTGTTTTTGTGTAGTAAATTTGTGGTTTGGGAAAGAAATTGTATAGAATTATGAACTGGTAGAAAGTATACTTTGTTGTATAT
>VSNK01000299.1 GCA_009774255.1 Faecalicatena sp. | reverse complement strand
GGCGTAGCGGGCTACGTCGAGGCTTTTTGACCTGTGCAGCCGGAGAAATAGACAAGCCAAGATGTGTCAGTTATTTTCCTACAACTCCCAGGTGCGGGGGCGCTTTCTGACGCGTAACGGCTATGAATGCCACTGCAAAATCGTATTATTTATGCCGCTCATCCAGCTCTTTCTGAATCTTCGGCAGCTCTTTATCCAGCTTGTAGGTCAGCATAATGACGAAGGTCACAACGATCAGCCCTACCGGCAGCCAGTTATAAATAAAGGAGATTGCAGCTTTTGCGGATTCGCTCTGGGAAGCGGCCGCTCCGTCATATCCGCCGAACGCAAGGATCCATCCGAGAACCACCTGGCCGATGCCAAGTCCCAGCTTCTGAGCCGCGGATATCGCAGCATTTCCCATACCTACAACCTTAAATCCATCCTTCCACTCTCCGTACTCCAGAGTATCAGCGACCATACCAAAGGCCATACCGCCGGCTGCTCCAAGACCGATTCCCTTGAGGGCATTGAACACAACCAGAAGGGCCACATTCGTTCCTGCGAAGCCTGTGCCAAGGAAACCAAGACCCATGCCGACAAGGCCGACCATGTATGTCATATGTTTTCCGAATTTCTTCATAAAAAACGGAGTAAAGAACATCGTAGCAAACTGCGCGATGGACAGTGCGTTATTGACCGGCGTATAGAGAGCATAATCACCGAGTACATCGGCGCAGTAATAGATTGCCCCTGCCGAGTACATAACAATGATGAAGAAGATCACAAACATGGCAAAGATCATGGAGAGCCAGTATCTGTTGGTAAACAGAGATTTTAAAGCCTTTCCTGTGGATACGTCATCCTTTGGCTTTTCCCCTGCTTCTACCTGCACGGCGGTTCGTTCCTTTGTCCCGCATACGCAGATCAGAGCGGATGCTACAATGATAATCCCTACTACGATCGAAGCCATTGTCCAGCCCCTTTGCGCTTCAACCATATATGGCTCAGCCGCGCCGGAAAATGCCACAACCATTGTCATAAAGAAGGTATTCATACAAATATTGGCAATTGTCTGGAAGATCATACTGATATTTCCCAGCATTCCGTGTTCATAGCTGTCCGTCGTACTCAGCGAGATCAGCGAGTTGTACGGTACAAACATGGCGGTATAAAATACGGCATTTACCAAATTGTACAGAATAAATACATAGATGTATTTGATCACTCCTGACATCGAGGAGGGCACACTGAACAATAAGACTGTGGACAGCGCCATCGGGATGCACATCCGGATCAGCCACACTCTGGCTTTTCCGAACTTTGAATGGGTACCGTCTACGATACGTCCCATGATCAGGTCGGAAACACCGTCGAATAATTTTGAGATCGCGATGATCGCGCTGACCACCCCTGCGTCAACTAAAGATACGTCTGTCAAGTATTTCATCAGGAAAGCGGACATCATGCCGTTTACCCATGCCATACCAAAGTTCCCCATGCCATAACCAATCCGGTCATTCCATCCGAGCTTTGTGTTCGGGTTATCTGTCTTAGAAGCAAAACTAAACATTCCTTTTTATCCTCCGTTCTCTCATCTTATCTAAAGATCATTGATACCCACGGCCAGTGAAATCTGCCGTGATATTCCCATCCGTCGTATCCGCAAAGCGGTTCATTCCTCTGCGGCTGTGCGCATTATTTTCTCGTGGCTGCCACCCTCCTGGCAACTGCTGCAAGGTCCTCTTTACTCCCGGTCATTTCCTGCAGTACATACGCTTTTTTTCTCGGCCTGCACTCATGCCACGGTTCCTCAAAGAACCCGAAATATACCTCCGGAAGCCCTCCGATCTGATTGTCCTCTATTCCCGCTTTTTTCAACATCCCCTCCTCATTGAGCAGGCGGAAATTATAGATCGTCCGCACATAGGGAAGCTCTGCCGCCAGCTTTAACAATTGGCGTGTATATTCCGCACGTCTGATTTCTTCTTCCTCATTTCCGCAGTCCGTAAATCCGACCTCAGTGAGAATGACCTGCTTATGTCCGTCTCCGTATTTACACATCACCCTGTATGCCGCGTCGTTGTAATCCTTCCACAGATGGTCCGGCTCGAAAATATCCAGGAACAGATCCATTCCAACCTTGCTCTGGTCCACACTCATCTGATAGGGATGCCAGGACAGCATATCAAAGTAATCGTCCGTATGATCCGACCAGAACCTTCCGGATTTGATCCGGCGGTACATCTTGTCGAGTGTCCAGGCAATCCCGTACATCGGCGGCAGATAATCCGGCAGATCGCCGCCGAGCCACGGTGTGGAAAGAGCCGGTGAGAAACAGGTAACCTTCGCGTTCGGATTTCCCCTTCTCACGCCTTTTGCCGAAAAGTACATCAGATCAATGGCAATGTCCATTTTCTCGTCTGCCGTAAATGGCTCGGCCCCTTCCTCCTCTAAAAATCCGTCCGGGTGCAGAAAAGCATTGAGGTTCCATTCATTGCCGATCTCCCAGTTCCCTACCTGCGGAAAAAGCTTCGCCTGCGTACACCAGGATTCTTCCAGCATTTCCAATGCCTGCATATACAGGCTGCCTTCCGTAAGATCCCGTTTTGGCATCGCATGCCCTTTCCGCTGCTTACAGCCCTCCGGAAGAAACCACTCATGGCTCATCCCGGTCACTTCCAAGTCAAGCTCCGCCGCTCTGTCGAGAAGCCTTTTATGGGCTGCATAAGCCTCCTCATTGGGGGTCGTCGGATCTGTCAGAATATCGGTCAAATGCATCCAGGATCTGTACGCCGTACAGCCTACGGCCTTCACAAGATCCAGATATTCTGCCGCCATGACACCCGTATCGTTTTCTCTTTGAATCAATGGCTCACCCATACCGTAGAATCTATCTGATATCATTTCTCGCGTCCTCCTGTAATCTTTTCTAACTGTACGGTTGCAATCCGAACGATCGGTTTTATGCAATTTATTGCAATAAAACCAATAATTCAGATTAGCAACCTACGCATAAATGAGCAAAATGCGGCTGCATCAGCAGACGCAAGAGTGCGATAGCACGGATTTTGCGAAGGGATGCGCAGGTTGGATGATCTTTAGATCATCTAACCGTACAGTTGGAATCTTTTTTTCTGTGTTTGAATAGAGATAAAAAAGAAGAGCTCTCTTTGTGCTTTATAGATTAGCATAAAAGAGGCTCCCTTTATATCGTTATTTTGCATTGCTTGTTCTTATTTTGTCCAAACTTTTTTCCATTCGCTAAAAGATTGTTTGGGGACTGTGAAGATTCATTCTTGAGCCATGCCGCCGCCTGACACAAACGATTGTGAAAGATTACGTTCATACTTTCGCAGTACCTCATTTTTCTTTGCCGTAAAATTCCACGGGTTTATGTAATTCGCGGTACAGCTTTGGGGACATCTGCATTTTCTGTTTAAATATTTTCCCAAAATAGCTTTGGGTAGGAAAATTCACATACTCTGCAATCTCGGACAATGTCTCATCTGAATAGATCAACAGATTGGCTGCCTTCTCCACCCGGACATTGTTGATAAAATCCTGCAGGCTGCTTCCTGTCTCCCTTTTGAACAGACGGGACAGGTAGCTGCTGCTGATCCCCAGCTTATCCGCAATGTCATCCAGGTAAATCTTCTCTCGGTAATGTCGATATACATAATCTCTGCACTGCTCCGTATAGCTGGAAGTATGGCGCTTTTCCTTCTTTTCGCGCACCCGCTTTGCCAGTTCCTCGACCGCATGATTTCGATAGATCAAGATCTGGGTAATATCTTTGCACGCCGTAATTTTATTGATGTAAAAACCGCTGAGTCGATATGCGGCCGCCGGCATCACACCCCCTTCGATCGCGGCTCTTGCACATAGTGTCGCGGCTACGATTGACAGATTTCTCCAGTGGTCCACTTCACTTTCTCCCAATCTGCCGATATTTACATCCATCACCTTTGACAGACGAACCGCCTCTGTTACATTTCCCTCCTTTACGGCATCCAGTATCCGGCGCTCTTCCTGGTAGGTATGGCGGTATATATCCTCATCTTCGGACTTGATATCAAACCACACCTGCTCCTGCTGCTCTCTCTCACTGGACACGGCACGATAATTTGCATCCACAAGCTGTTGGTCTGTGTACTCCTGACCTGTGATGATCCTGGTAAATATTCCTGCGATCTGCAAAATCTCCATCAACGTGCGGTAATTTAAGTTTTTCTCCCACTTCTTATCAATACCGTAAAAATGATAGAAGCCGTGTCTCTGCGTACGGCTCAGGACCCGTGTGCTGAGAGGCCCCATCATATAATAAATCGCTTCCCATTTCACACAGATGTAAAACATATGAAAATCATCCTTTACAATGGCAGGCTCTGATTGTTCATCTGCTTTGGCAGCTAATGAGAGCCGAAAGGGTTCATTTTTATATATGGGGTTATATTCCGGGTTCTCTTCATAAGAAATTACTTCTTCTTCCCGCAGACAAAATACGCCTGTATGAAAAACACCTGCCAAATGGCTGAATAGATACTTCTGGTCGCTCACAGTTCTCACCTTCTTTTATGAAAATTATGATAACACATCCAATGTAAAAAAACAAATTTTGAATATAGACAATAATCCCCATCATCTGCCGGATTATTACAGTTCACTCCGCGCCATTCGCAAAACGCATCTTCGATGCTTTTCCGCAGCTTTGCGGCTATTTTTGCTCATAAACCGGCGCTCCCTTCGTCAGCCGATGTCATGATAAGTCCTTGTGCAAGCACAAACTTATCATGATATCGGCTGACGAGTAAACTGTAACACAACTGGTATAAACTGTACGAAAAAGGGAAAAATGACGATTGAAAAAAATGGCGTAAACGGATATAATCTATTTTAGAAAAGGTGCAAAACATGCAAAAATCTAAAATGGGAGATAGGACATGGAAATACAAAGAAACGAATATCTTGAAAAATTGATAGATAAAAAGCACAATGGTCTTATTAAGATCATAACCGGGGTGAGGCGGTGCGGGAAGTCATATCTGCTGTTCAAACTGTTTAAGCAGCATCTGTTAAAGGATAATATAGCCCCTGACCATATTATTGAGATTGCTTTTGATGACAGAAGGAATAAAAAACTGAGAGACCCGGACAACTGCCTTGAGTATGTAGACTCCAGGATACTGGATCATGATAGGCACTATATTCTTCTGGATGAGGTGCAGTTTATGGCTGAATTCGAGGATGTATTAAATTCTTTTCTTCATATGGAGTATGTAGATGTATATGTCACCGGAAGCAACTCCAAGTTCCTGTCCTCGGATATTATAACGGAATTCAGGGGCAGGGGGGATGAGATCCGTGTTTACCCTTTAAACTTTTCCGAGTTTTATGCCGCGCGGAAATTTGGATCCTGGGAGGATGCCTGGAATCAATATTATACCTATGGCGGACTTCCGTATATTTTATATCTGGACAAAGAAGAGGATAAGGCGGCATATTTAAAAAGATTGTTTGCGGAAACCTACCTTAAGGATATTATTGAGCGGCACAGAATCCAGAATGATGTGCAATTAGATGAGCTTGTCAACGTCATTTCTTCCGCTGTCGGCTCGCTGACAAACGCCAATAAGCTGGCAAATACCTTTAAAAGCAACGAACAGGCGGAATTGTCCGCCCCGACAATCAAGCAATATCTGGAATACTTAGAGGATGCGTTCATTATTGAAAAAGCCGTACGTTATGATATAAAAGGGAAAAAATATATTAATACGCCATATAAGTATTATTTTGTAGACGTAGGACTTCGAAATGCCCGTCTGAATTTCAGGCAGCAGGAGGAGACGCATATCATGGAAAATATTATTTTTAATGAGCTTAGAGTACGGGGCTTTTCTGTTGATGTAGGAATCGTTGAGCTAAGCGAGGCAAATGAGAAAGGCTTTTATACGCGGAAACAGACAGAGGTTGACTTTGTAATCAATAAAGGAAGCAGGAGATATTATGTCCAGTCAGCATTTTGGCTGCCGTCAGAAGAGAAGCTATGGCAGGAAGAACGGCCGCTTCTTTCAATTGGTGATTCATTCAAGAAGATCATTATTGTAAAAGATAATATGATGCTTAAGAGGGATGAGCATGGAATTGTGACAATGGGATTGAAAGAATTTCTGCTGGATAAAAATAGTCTGGACAAGTGAACAATAAGTGTACAGCGCCCCCGCGAACCTTTTCCAGGTTGTAGTTCAATTATTGAATATTCAGCTGTTTTATTATATACTAGAAAGCGGCTGATACATTCAGTAATAAATCAAAAGAAGGTTTTGATACAAGCTTTTTTGATTGCATAGTTCGGTAAGAATAGTGCAGTTCCTGGTGAGTGGATGGTTAGCGGGAATGGATAAAAGAATACCGGGCAGGTGATTTTTATGAGATTATTTTTAATTGAAGATGACAAGAAGTTACGCTTGGAGCTGACATGCTTTTTACAAAAATATGGATATGACTGCGCATTTAGCGATGATTTTGAAAATATGAAAGAAACAGCGCTTTTGGCCGACGCAGACTTGATTCTCCT
>VSNK01000298.1 GCA_009774255.1 Faecalicatena sp. | reverse complement strand
CAGTAAATTTATCTCTCAAAAAAGTATTGACTTATTTAATCTCAAAATCCCATAAATGATCCCCATTATGGGAGAGATATGAGTCAATCGTAGTATCCATATATCAATTTTCCTTTCCTAAATTAAAAAAGTCAGGCAAAAAAAGAAAGATTTCTACTCTTTTATTCCTCCAAAGAATAGCAGTATACATTTACGATGGAATTCGTCGTCTCATCGTTCACTTCAGCCCGAATCTCCTGTGAATAATCCAGCGGATAAAGAAATGGCTGCAGATCAAATCTCTCCGGAACCGCTTTTTGCGTCCATCGCTCAATTTCCCCCGGTTCTTCGCAATACTTTGAACTGTGTTTTCCCATGCCGTCAGCGGAAACGCTTCTGACACTGACGGAACGCACCGGATAATCTGACAGCCTCTTATGAATCGGAACTCCGAATTTTTCTAAAAGCCCGCATGTCTGCGTAAAAAACGGATAGACCACCAGCGAGCCCGAGAGCTGCCGCATCTCCGAATCTACATCCACAAAACCCAAGGGAAGTGCTTCCTTAAGATCTTCCATTTTCAGATTCTCAATATCCTTCCGGCAGGCATCCACTATGGCTTCCTTTTCCTCAGCCGTCAGTTTCAACGCCGTGTTCGTAATTCCGTCCGACCAGTTGAAACGCGCGTCCGCCAGCTCTTTTCCTTCGGCAGACGGATACGCGATTTTCTTGTACTCGCCGGTCTCATATACAAAGGAAAATGCCTGAAAATCCTCCTCGTCCACCGGATATAGCCGATAGACTTTGCTTCCATTTTTCATAGAATAGCACACCGCGGCATGGGTATGTGCGGAGGTGGTCGTTTTTTCGGCCAATAAGGCGGCCCATGCCCGGGCAGCCGTTTTCCCCTCCTCCGCAAGCACGTACTTTTCAAGCTGTTCCGCCGTCTCGTATCGATTTCCATGCAGGAGAATCTGTGCATAGCACTCCTGATTCATGCCAAGGCCGTCCACACTGATTCCGATCGTCTCGACTTCGTTTTCTTTCGGCTGAAAGGAATCAAATGAGGAGGCTCCCGCAAAAAATACCGCCCCTGTCAGAACGGCTGCCGCGCACTCCCCGGCGAGCTGCCCCTTCCTCCGCAAAAGTCCTCTCTGAGATTTCCCTTCCCGGGCGTCATTCGATGCATGCGTGCCCGGCGCATTAGCCTGCATCCCCCATTCCATCAGGAAATGCACCGCCGCCGCCGCGGATCCACCTGCCAGAAAACTGACCGCCGTGCCTGCCGCCGGATGTTCCTTTGCCAGTCCGGATACATCCATAAAAAAACTGCCGCTCCACACCCCCGCCAGAAAAGAAAGCAGAAACTCCGCCGTCCTTTCTGCCATAGGAAGCACAAATATCTTTCCCACGCGCTCCACTTTTCTTCTTTTCTGCGCCAGCGCAAATAGAAGGAGCGGCAGAAGGAGCCATACGAGAACGGCCGCAATACAGCCTCCGGACGGGACATATGCAAAGACAAGCCGTTTATCGAACAGACTGCTTCCTGTCAATTCCGCGCTCAGAGAAAATGGGTCGAGAATGACATCCAGTTTTTCAAACAGCGGGATCCTGTAATACGTCCGAAAATAATTTTCCGCCCACGTGGTAAATGCATTTCCGATCACAATATGCCCGTAGAACAGGCAGACCGCATACCCCAGGATGACCGGAATGATCTTTCCGCAGACCGTAAGAAAAAGAATTCCCATATGATAAAAGATCAGAAACACGGCGGCAAACGCAAGAATACTGCGTCCCGTATAGCTGCCCGAGTAGAGGAAAAAGTCCGGATCAAAACTGCTCTCAATGAGTCCGCAGGCCGCGGCCGCAAGGCAGAGCGGAATCATAAACTGCAAAAAACCATGGGCATACCGGCTCCAAAATATGGTACTTTTCCTGACCGGCAGGCTATAATAAAAATCCAGTTTTCCAGGCTGCAGCAGATATGAAAATTCAAGCAGGGAAAGAATCAGACCGAGCCCTGCGCTAAGCCATAAAAGCTCCCTGCTGCCCATGCCAAAAAAATTATATTCCGTACTCAGACTCAGCTGCACCCCTTTGACGAAAGCATAGCCTGCCAGACTGCCCCAGGACAGACATGCGGCGATATGCCCTCTTCCCGCTTCCTTTAGCCACTTAAGAAAGTACTTTTCGGATGTCATACCCTGCGCCCTCCATTTCCGCGATAAATGTCTCTTCAAGGCTCAAAGGGACTTCATTGATAAAGATCGGCTCCCGCGCTTCCAGAAGGCTTCGCATTTCCTTTGGATCGCCCTTTGTGAGCAGCGTAATAAAACGCGCGTCCTCGTGAAAGCGGAAAATACCCGGATGCATTTTCAGATCGTCCAGCTTCGTTTTCTGCTGAAATACACATTGAAATTTTCGGACATTTTCTGCCCGCTTCCTGAAATCTCCTGCCGTGACCACACCGCCCTTGTGGAGAATGGCAATATTTCCGCAGATATCTTCCAGGTCTCTCAGATTGTGGGACGCCACGATGATCGTAAAATTCCTCGCTTTCATTTCCTGGCGGAATAAATTTTTCATAATCTCCGTTACGATCGGATCCAGGCCGTCAAAGACCTCATCGCAAAAGAGATACTTTGTCCGGGTACACAGCGCCATGATAAGAAATGCCTGCCGCTTCATTCCCTTTGAGAAGGTACGAATTGGTTGATTCATATCCAGATTAAGCGATTCCGCCATGTAGGCCGCAGACTCTGCGTCTGTCCCAGGGTATTGCTTTTTGAAAAAATCCACCATCACCTGAATTGAGGCATTGGGGAAATAATAGGGCGTGTCCGGAAGATAAAAGAAGTTTTCCCTGCACACTGGAGAAAAAGAATCCTCCTCCCCGTCGATGAGGATTTCTCCCGAATCCGCGTCCAGAATGCCTGCCAGCATCCTCAGCAGCGTCGTCTTTCCCGCTCCGTTCGTGCCAAGCAGGCCAAACGTGATTCCGTCAGGTATCTCCAGAGAGATCTGGTTTGCCGCACATGTATTGTCAAAATATTTTGTCAGATCATGGATGATAATCATGAAGTACTTCCACCTTCTTTTCTTGTTCCCGCTCCCGATAATCCAATATTTTTCAGCTTTCCTATCTTTATATCATAGTTATGACCTGACAAAAAGTCAACCGAGAATGTGTAGAAACTATACAGATTCTCCGCGTTACATGTCACACCCCGACCAATCACCACGCTGATTGGTCGGGAGGATGCACATAAAAGCTGGTATTCAGGCCGCCCATTGCCGAAGGCAATTTTAAATGGCGGCCTGAGTTACAGGGCATGCCTGGTCAAGGTGTGACCTGTAACTTCTCCGCCGAAAAAATGAGACTGTCCTCTTGCCAAAGAGCAAGGGACAGTCTTTTCGTAGTCCGCTGTGGAAGTTCTCCTATTTTGTGACCAGTTCCACTTCTACCGGCAGAGATTTTTCTACTTCCTCTCCCGCGATCAGCTTGATCGCCGTCAGAACGGCTGTCTCGCCCATCAGTTCCGGCTTCTGTGCAACCGTAGCCGTCATCCGTCCGGCCTTTACTTCATTTACCGCGTCATCCGTCGCGTCGAATCCGATAACCTTGATATCCTTTTTGGTTGCCGCGATTGCCTGCAGCGCCCCGAGAGCCATCTCGTCATTGTGGGCAAACACTCCCTTGATGGAAGAATCCGACTGGAGCACATTTTCCATGACGGTCATTCCCTCCGCGCGGTCAAAATTCGCACTCTGGCTTGCCACTACATCCAGGTTCTCGTCTGCCGCTTCGTGGAAGCCTGCGCCGCGGTCGATGGTAGCGGACGCCCCGGGAACCCCTTCCAGCTCCGCGACCTTCGCGCCTTTCCCAATCTGTTCGATCAGGTATTCGGTAGCCATCTTCGCGCCGGCCACGTTGTCGGACGCGATCTGGCAGTGTACGTCGACCCCGTTTACCACACGGTCCACGGAAATCACTTTGACACCCTGAGAAATCGCATTCTGTACGGCTGGCGCCACCGCGTCGGAATCAACCGGATTGACGATCAGCACGCTGACATTTCTGGAGATCAGATCTTCAATGTCATTCTGCTGCTTTGCACTGTCATCGCCGGCATCCGCAACCGCCAGCTTTACCCCTTCCTTCTCAGCGGCAGCCTCAGCGCCCTCCGCGAGAGATACGAAAAACGGGTTGTTCAGTGTGGAGACGGAAAGTCCGATGGAGCCGTTTCCGGTGCTTTCCAGAGCTTCCCCCTCGCCGTCGATGGTGATCGCGTTGCACCCTGCCAGGCCAAGCGTCATAGATAATACCAGCATAATCCCTGCTATTTTTTTCAACATTTCTTTTTTCCTCCTCTATAATTGCTGATTTCATAAAAACACGGTTATCTCTTGCGGTCTGATAATACGGCGATCAGGATTACGAAGCCTTTGATCACATCCTGATAGTAGGAAGATACGCCAAGGATATTCAGACCGTTGTTCAGCACTGCGATGATGAGCACGCCGATCAGTGTTCCGTAGATCTTGCCTCGTCCGCCGCTCATGCTCGTACCGCCGAGTGCCACGGCCGCGATTGCGTCAAGCTCGAACCCGTCTCCAAGCTGGGGCTGCGCGGAACCAAGCCTTGACAGAAGGATGAGGCCGGCCAGGGCGGACATAAAGCCGGAGATCGCGTACACGGTGATTTTCGTCTTGTGAATGTCAATTCCCGCAAGCTTCGCACATTTCCAGTTGCTTCCTGTCGCGTACACAGCACGCCCGAAGGTCGTTTTATTCAGCAGGAAATAGAAGCCGGCAAAGATCAGGAGAAGCAGGATGGCCGGAATCGGCACACGGTAAAAATTTCCTCTTCCCAGCAGCTTCAGCACAAAGCTGTCTCCCAGGTTGGAGATCGGCTTTCCGCCTGTAAAGATCATCGTAGCGCCGCGGTAAACCGTCATGGTGATCAGGGTTGCGATGAAAGCCTGCAGCCGTCCCTTAGTCACCAGAATTCCACTGACCGCGCCAAGCGCTGTTCCGATTACCAGAGCCAGGAGCATGGCAGCTCCGGCAGGAACTCCGCTGGCGATCATGCCCGCAGAGAGCACCGTGCTCAGGGCCAGGGTCGAGCCGACAGACAGGTCGATGGCGTCGGTCAGAATCACGCAGGTCATGCCGAAGGCAATCAGACCGTTGATCGAGGACTGGCGGAGCAGGGACAAAAAGTTGCTTCCTGTTCTGAATTCAGGACTTATGATGCTGATTCCGACAACCAGCAGCACCAGCGCGATCAGCGCGCCCTGATCCTGCAGATAATCCGTTATTTTCTTCTTATTTGTTTCCATTAAATTGTACCTCCTGTTGCTAATGTCATGATATTTTCCTGGTTCGCTTCTTCTTTATAAACAATTCCTCTGACTACGCCCTCGCGCACGACCATGATGCGGTCGCTCATGCCGAGCACCTCCGGCAACTCGGAGGACACCATGATGATCGCCACCCCCTTGGCAGCCAGGTCATTGATGATGTTGTAGATCTCCTTTTTGGCGCCGATATCCACGCCGCGGGTTGGTTCATCCAGTATCAGAATCTTCGGATCCGTGTAGACCCATTTTGCGAATACCACCTTCTGTTGGTTTCCGCCGCTTAAGTTATTGCACTCATGGGACGGTCCGAAGCAGCGGATGCGCAGCTCCTCGATTCCTTTTGTCACCAGTTCCCGCTCTTTCTTCCGGTCCAGCACGTGATTATTTGAGATGATCGGCAGGTTGGCCAGTGAGATATTTTTCTCAATACTTTCCTCCAGCATCAGCCCTTCCACCTTCCGATCCTCCGTGATGAAGCCGATTCCGTTTTTCATGGCCTGGATGGGAGACTTGATCTGCACCTCCCGGCCGTTGATCTCGATTCTCCCGGATTCATAAGGGAGATTGCCGAAAATGGCCTGCATGATCTCTGTCCTTCCGGCTCCCATCAGGCCGGAGACCCCGAGAACTTCCCCGGCTTTCACCTCGAACTCCACATCCTGGAACACGCCTTTTTTGGTGAGGCCGCTGACCTTCAGGACGGTTTCACCGATCTTGCAGTTTCGTTCCGGATAGCGTTCCCCGATCTCACGCCCGATCATCAGCTTGACAATCTCGTTCATATTGGTCTCCGGAATATTTCTCGTCCCGACATATGTACCGTCACGCAGCACGCTGATCCTGTCGCACAGCTCAAAGATCTCTTCCATCCTGTGTGATATGTATACGATGGAGACTCCTGCCTTGCGCAGCGACTGGATCACCTCGAAGAGCACCACCGTCTCGCTCTGCGTCAGGGCAGCCGTCGGCTCATCCATGATGATGACCTTTGCATCCACCATAAGAGCCTTACAGATCTCGATCATCTGCTGCTGCCCTACGGACAGGTTGGACATGACCTCCCCCGGATCGATCTTGACACCCAGGCGCCCCAGCGCTTCCGCGGCTTTCTGCCTCATGGCCTTCTGGTCACAGAATCCGAACCTTTTCTTGATCTCCTTTCCCATAAATAAATTCTCTTCCACCGTCAGGTCAAACAATACGTTCAGCTCCTGGTGGATAAACACAATC
>VSNK01000297.1 GCA_009774255.1 Faecalicatena sp. | reverse complement strand
GGGTGGTAATACTCGTAGCAGTCCAGGTTTGCCGTATTCAGAAGATAGAGCATTTCCCGGACCTCATTCTCCGGCATGTCATAGAACCGCAGAAGGGAGCGGTACAGATGGACATAGCCGGGTATCGAAACAATGGTATTCACCATAGAAATATCCTCCTATATAGCAGGTGCGGGAGCAAAATGCCCCCGCACCGGTTTCCAATATTCTTGTTAATCGTTTACAGCCGCCAGCTTTCCCATGACGATAAAGCGGCTCCTGCCTCCGGGCGTACAGGTGGAAAGGGTCAGCACCTTGTCACTGGAAGTCACCGTAACACCGGTCTCAATGACAGACCGGCCCGCCATTTCAGAAAGCCATGTGGTATAGGCCCCGTCATCCTTCCAGCTAAGCCTCCAGGGGGCAATCCCTTGCAAAATTCAGGTTACAAATTGTTGCGAATATCAATAGAAAGTTTGCAGCAATATTTTCGTTTGCTTAATCATTGTAAAATTGTAAAAAAGTCCTTGACAAAAAAACTTTAAGTGGTAAAATATGTTTGATGATTGAATTGTTTTAATAACTAACAATTTATAGACAAAACAATCCGTATCGCGAACAACTTTGACGAATTGTAAGAACATTCATATTCAGAAGGAGTATTCTCAAAAATCTGGGTACAAGGGAGCTTCTGAGAGTGATTCAGGAGGAAGAGGAGGTGAAATCATTGGAAGACGGGAACAGTATCAATGATCAGGTGGGATTTGAGATCCACCGGACCGCGCATATGATGAGCCGCAGGCTGGAAGCAGGAGTGAAGTCACAGGGCATTGACGAAATGACGCTGACTCATGGCTGGATCATCCGTTTTCTCTATGACAACAGAGACAAAGATATATACCAGAAGGATATCGAGAAGTATTTTCTGGTGGGCAGGTCTACCGTGACGAACAGCATCCAGCTCATGGAAAAGAAAGGGCTGATCCGTCGGAAGTCAGTGGAGTGCGACGCGAGGCTGAAAAAGGTGATTTTGACGGAAAAGGGCATCCGGGCCCACGAAACGGTCGAGAAAACGATCCGGAGTCTGAATGGCGGCCTGCTGGAAGGAATTGGGGAAAAGGATACGGACATTTTTTTGAAAGTAATCCGGAAGATTCGGCAGAACATAGAAGATGAGAAGTGAGACTGCACAAGTTATACTGAGCGCCGGATAAATCTGCAGCACAGTATATGTGATGCGCACAGCCGCATAAGGAAGTATGCCGCTTTGCGGCTGCGGCTGGCGCGACACTTACGGCAGATTTCATCGGCCGCGAGTGTATATATTCGCGGTTTCTGACAAAAAATTCCAGCTGTGCGGTTGGATGCTCCAGGGAGCCTCCAACCCACTTATCCATTCGCAAAAACCGTGCTGACGCACTCTTGCGTCTGCTAACGCAGCCGCTTTTTGCTCATTAATAAGTGTGTTGCTGATTCATCAGGTCATCTGCATTGCAATAAATTGCATGCAGATGACCTGATGAACCGCAACCGCACAGCTGGAAAAAATTGAGAAAGAGAGGAGGAGTCCTATGATCCGGACTTTATTGAAAGAGGTAAAAGAGTACAAGCGAGCGTCCATCGTAACTCCCTTGTTCATGCTCCTGGAAGTTTTGATGGAAACGCTGATCCCGTTTTTGATGGCATCCATCATTGATTACGGGGTGAATGCAGGGGACATCGGACACATTTACAAGGTGGGAGGCATTATGGTGCTTGCCGCGGCTGTGGGACTGTTCGCGGGAATGGCAGGAGGCCGCTATGGGGCAAAGGCTTCCGCGGGTTTCGCGAAGAATCTGCGGGAGTCCATGTTCAACCACATCCAGACATTTTCATTTGCCAATATTGACAAATTCAGCACTGCCGGGCTGGTGACCCGTCTGACCACGGATGTGACCAACCTGCAGAACGCATATCAGATGATTCTGCGTATGTTCACCAGGGCGCCGGCCAGTATGCTGTGCGCGATGATCATGGCATTCCGCATCAATGCGCGGCTTTCCACGGTTTACCTGGTAGCAGTCATCATTCTGGGTATTTTCCTGTTTTTCATTATTCGCCATGCCACCGGATTTTTCCAGCAGGCATTTCCGAAATATGATGAGTTAAATGCATCTGTCCAGGAAAATGTATCTGCTGTCCGGGTAGTGAAGGCATATGTGAGGGAAGAGCAGGAGACAAGTAAATTCCGGAAAGCCAGCCAGAACATTTACAATATTTTTGTGCAGGCAGAATGTAATGTGATCGTAAATGCGCCGCTCATGATGTTCACGGTATATACCTGTATCATCCTGATCAGCTGGCTGGGCGCGAAGATGATCGTAAGCTCTACGCTGACCACAGGGGAATTGATGAGTATGCTGGCTTACTGCATGAATATTCTGATGAGCCTGATGATGCTGTCCATGGTATTTGTCATGATCTCCATGAGTATGGCCAGCATCCGCCGCATTTCCGAAGTGCTCAATGAAAAGAGCGACCTGGACAATCCGGCAGAACCTGTCTGTGAAGTGAAAGACGGAAGCATCACCTTCCGCCATGTGGATTTTGCGTATAAGAAGGGAAGCGCGGAGCCGGTGCTCAAGGACATCAATCTGGATATCCGTTCCGGTGAGACAATCGGAATCATCGGAGGGACCGGAAGTGCCAAGACCAGTTTGGTCAATCTGGTGAGCCGTCTGTACGATGTGACGGAAGGTGAAGTGCTTGTAGGCGGAAGAAATGTGAAGGAATATGATATGGATTCCCTGCGGAATCAGGTGTCGGTGGTGCTGCAGAACAACGTGCTGTTCTCCGGCAGTATCTTAGACAATCTGCGCTGGGGAAATATGAATGCCACGGAGGAAGAGTGTGAGGCAGCCTGCCGTCTGGCCTGCGCGGATGAATTTATTCAGAGATTTCCGGACAAATATCACACCCACATTGAACAGGGTGGAAGCAATGTGTCCGGAGGACAGAAGCAGAGGCTTTGTATCGCACGGGCTCTCCTGAAAAAGCCGAAGATCCTGATTCTCGACGATAGTACCAGTGCGGTGGATACGGCGACGGACGGCAAGATCCGCCGGGCTTTCCGGGAAGAAATTCCGGATACGACCAAGCTGATTATCGCCCAGAGAATTTCCAGCGTGCAGGACGCGGACCGCATCATCGTGATGGAAGAGGGCCGGATCGATGGGTTCGGAACCCATGAGGAGCTGCTTGCAGAAAATGAAATTTACCGTGAGGTCTATGAATCCCAGACCCAGGGAGGCGGGGATTTTGACGAAAACAGCAGAAAGGACTTTCACGAAAAAGACAGCCGGGAATCCGGCGGAAAAAGAAGCACAGAATCCTCCGAAAGGAATGCCGGAGAACAGAACGGAAAAAGAAGCACGGGGGCTTTCGGAAGGAATGCCGGATATCAGAACGGAAAGGGAGGTGAGGCATAATGCCGGGACCAATGAACAGAGGACCAAGAGGAATGAAACCCAAGGTAAAGAACCCTGGAAAACTGCTTTCACGGCTTATGAACTATGTATTCCGTGATTATAAGATACATTGCATTTTCGTATTTATCTTTATTTTCCTCGGCGTAATCGCGAATGTGCAGGGAACCATGTTTACGAAAAATCTGATCGACGATTATATTACTCCGTTCCTGCTGACGGACTCACCTGATTTCTCGCCCCTCGCACACGCGATCGGCAGGGTGGCCGTATTTTATGCGATTGGAATTGTGTCTACTTATGCATATAACCGTATCATGGTTACCGTGACACAGGGAACGCTGCGGAATATGCGAAACGAGCTGTTCGCCCACATGCAGAGGCTTCCGATCAAGTATTTTGACACCCATGCCCACGGCGATATTATGTCGATTTACACCAATGACATTGATACGCTCCGGCAGATGATCAGCCAGAGCATTCCGCAGATCATCAACAGTGCGTTTACGGTTGTCAGTGTATTTATCAGCATGGTGATCCTGAACATTCCTTTGACCGTAGTGACCTTGATTATGGTAGCCGTCATGTTGTTCTGCTCTCAGAAATCAGCCGCGAACAGCGGAAAGTATTTCCTGGAACAGCAGAGAAATCTGGGCGCGGTCAACGGATATATCGAGGAAATGATGAATGGCCAGAAGGTAGTCAAGGTATTCTGCCATGAGGAAGAAAGCAAAAAGGAATTTAAGGAATTGAATGATAAGCTCTTTGTCAGTGCCGACCGGGCCAATACATTTGCTAATTTCCTGGGACCGATCAATGCACAGCTTGGAAATATCAGCTATGTGATCTGTGCCATGGTAGGCGGCATCCTTGCCCTCAATAAGGTGGGCGGCTTCACACTGGGCGGGCTGGCAAGCTTCCTGACCTTCAACAAGAGCTTCAGTATGCCGATCAACCAGGTGAGCCAGCAGCTCAATGCCATCGTCATGGCTATGGCAGGCGCGGAGAGAATTTTCAATCTGATGGATGAAAAAGAGGAAACAGATGCAGGTTATGTGACTCTGGTCAATGTGACGGAAGAAAACGGAGAACTGAAGGAAAGCCAGGAACGTACCGGACGCTGGGCCTGGAAACATGTGCATCAGGCAGACAAATCCGTGGATTATGTGGAACTTAAGGGAAAAGTGGTCTTTGACGGTGTGGATTTTGGGTATAATGATGACAAGATTGTGCTCCACGATGTGAAGCTGTTCGCCGAGCCGGGGCAGAAGATTGCCTTTGTAGGCTCCACCGGAGCAGGCAAGACCACGATCACCAACCTGATCAACCGGTTCTATGATATCCAGGACGGAAAGATCCGGTATGATGACATCAATGTCAATAAGATTAAAAAAGCAGATCTGCGCCGTTCCCTTGGGATCGTGCTGCAGGATACTCATCTGTTTACCGGGACCGTAAAGGAGAATATCCGTTTCGGCAAGCTGGACGCGACGGACGAAGAGATCATCGCGGCGGCGAAGCTGGCAAATGCGGACGGATTTATCCGCAGGCTTCCCAACGGGTATGATACCATGCTCACCGGGGACGGGGCGAACTTAAGCCAGGGACAGCGTCAGCTCCTTGCCATCGCCAGGGCAGCAGTGGCAGACCCGCCGGTACTGATTCTGGATGAGGCGACCAGCTCGATCGATACCAGAACAGAGCGGATCATTCAGGAAGGCATGGACCGGCTGATGAGCGGAAGAACGACGTTTGTGATCGCGCATAGGTTGTCTACGGTGCGGAATTCGGATTGTATTATGGTGCTGGAACAGGGCAGGATCATTGAGCGAGGAACTCATGATCAGCTCATTGAAGAACAAGGAAAATATTACCAACTGTATACGGGGAATGCGATTACGGCGTAGAGAAGAGGAATTGCCGCTCTTATTCAACAGTATATCGGGGCATTCAGAAAGGGCGCAGAGTGCGTAGGGAGAAGTTCCTTAGGCTTTGCGCCTTTTCTCTTTTACGTCGAGGTTTTTGACCTGCGCAGCAAGAGAAATAGACAGGTCAAGATGTGTCAATTATTTTTCTGCAACTCCTTACTATTTGTAAAAGGAATGACGATAAACATAATAAAGGAGGTTGATGATTATGTGGGAAATACATGGGCAAAATCGAAAACGAACACCAAAGATAACCACAGCAATTGCGTCTGTGTTGGCAATAACAACCGTAGTTTTTTCATATCCCGCAGAGGTATCTGCGGCAGGGGGCACGATTCTGCCTGTTGAGGTATTTGGCAAGGATGTAGTGTCAGTGGGGATTCCCGTGGTTCCGGAAGGGGAAAAATCGCCCTTTGATTTTATTCTTGACCCGCAGGGACTGATCTATGAAACTGATGCCATGCGGTATGGCGGCGGAACAGTCGAGGAAGGGGCGACCCTGCTGTTTCATAATAACGAGGGAGGATACAATTTTTCAAGATACAGTGACCGGCTGACGGTTACGAATCAGAGCACCGTGCCGGTGACAGTTACGATCTCTGCCTATGTGAGCAATCTGGAAGGAGTCGCGCTGTCTGGAAGTGATGACTTTACCGGGGATGAGGCTCAGAGCATTTACCTTGCCCTTGTGGATGGCGTCGGGAATGTACAGCCGATCCTGGCAGGCGGGGAAACCTCCTTTAGCTGGGTGATGCAGGCGGCTCCCGAGAATGCGTATGTCTACACGATCAATGAGGAAGATCAGACTTACGACTGCGTATTGTCCGGTAATCCGGGGGAGATTGGATTTGACACCTATTCCTTCGGCCTGATCGGGGCGTGCAATCCGAATGCTGAGTGGAAGGATATGGCGATTCATCCGGTAGTCACGGTGGTCTGGCATGTAGATCCCATATTGCCGGAGCAGGAAGAGCCACTTGATGAAGAAACGGACGGTGAGAAGGACAAAGAAGCAGATGAAGACAAGGAAATGGAGAAGGAAGCGGATAAGGATCTGGAAGGAGATATTGATAAAGCATTAGAAATCCTCCAAAAAGATCCGGACGCGCAGGGGTCTGTTTCAGAAGAGAAACCGGCCGGAGAGGATGAATCCCTGACAGAGACACCGGGGGCAGATTCTGCTGACCGCACTAATGAGGGGACGGCAGGCAGTATAACGG
>VSNK01000296.1 GCA_009774255.1 Faecalicatena sp. | reverse complement strand
TGACTTTGTTCTCAATGAAAATTTATATAGCATACAACCTATAGGTAATTAATTTGGATTATATAGTTAATTGCTGTCCTATATTCGCTGTCTCTTTTCCTACTCTTTATACTGTCAGGTAATTGCCATAACCGAAAAAACTGTAAAAAGTTTTTCCACATAAAATGCCTATTTTCAGCCTATCCGAATCACTCATCAACGGCAGTAATTTCACATACTCCGTATTTTCACGATACCGACATTTCTTTATCGAATACGGAACAATGCAGCCTTTTTATTCGTTTTAGCAACATATTTAAAATTATCCCCTTCTATAGTCCCTGCCCTGGATCTCCCATTGACGGCATCAATTTCTCATATTCCGCATTTTCCGGATACCGGCATATCTTTATCGGATATGGAAGCCTTTGATTGTCCTGATCCTCACACGCAATCGCAATCCCGATTTCCCGCAGTTCATAATACTCCGGCAGCCATCCTTTCTTCTCACATACTCTCCATGCCACTTCATCCAGTGGCACTGACAGATCTGCATAGATTGGATACCAGAAACATTCCATCGCCTTTTTTCCACTTCCGTACAGCTCATGTTCTGGGTGTACAGCCAGATAACTCCGGTTCCACTCCGCAGCCAATTCATACACATCCCGTCCTGCAAACATACCATAACCTCTATACACAGGCTCCACCAGTACACCTCCCTGCGGCAGTGCGAGAACCCCTTGCGCTCCAATTAGCAGTGGTTTCTGTATATCTGAATAAATCCATGAAAAACATCCCATCCTGCTCTCCTTTCTCTATGCTGCTTTCGCAGATGCCTCTTTCAGCCTTCTTATTTTCTGCTCCGCATATTTTACAAACCTGCCGACTTCATTTCCACAGGCGCAGTTTCCCTTTCCCCTGCACTGGACGATCCTGTTACTTTTCCACTCAACCGTATAAAAAGGAACCTCCGGCTCACTTCTCTTCCTGATGAAATAAATCTGGCAGCCGCCATTTAAAATATTATCTATATAAGAAGCAACGCAATGCCCCTGAATACTGCCCTCCCTTCGGATATCATGCGCTGATTTCGGCACGACCAGTTCATACTCCTTATTTTGAATTTTTCCAGAAAGTATACACTGTTCCTTTCTAAGAACCCTCCTCAGCCTGCGGTCCTTGCGACTTTGTTCTGCCTGTTTCTTTTTATCCTGCATATCCTGATATTTTTTGTATATCCTGTCATGCTCTTGTTTCAGGTCTGGCGGACATAGAATGCGAGTCGCTGATAATTCATATCTTAATTCCCTGCAAAACCGGATATAATCCTTCCAAAGATAAAACATTGCCTGATGTGCCTTTTTTGTGCAAGTATCTATCATTCCCAGATCCTGCCCCAACTTACATCCTGGATGGTTCCCTTCTTTCTCCACCTGCTTTGCCAGATAAACTGCCAACTTTCGAACTGGGAGCAATGTATTATACTCTGCAAAGAATGTTTCGCTATAGAGATGCATGTAGTCTGCCATCTCCTGATCTGTCAATTCGATCCCTTCCCTTAAAAGTTTCTGTGCTCTTTTAAATTCACTTAATCCCAAGAGGTTACACCGGGCAAGTTCCAGTTCCCGGGGTGTCTGGATCTCCAGCACATCACGAAGGCTGACTCCTGATCTCAGGAGCCTTTCAGTTCCGGGGTTACGCATCAGTTCTTCTACCATCCCAGACATTCCCAGCTTTGTCAGATATTCCAACGCCGGGTGTTTCATATAAACAGCCAGATAATCCAACGGAAACATGGGTTCTTTCGGATACCTGTCTGCATATACGTCCAGAGCCGAATACTGATAGGCTGTATCAGCCAACGTTTCCTTAAGCCCTTTCGTATATAAGATACTCTCCTGATGCGGCAGGTGCTTTCTCCTGCACCATCTGTATGGGCCTCTATAAGAAAAAAGTGCCATCATATAAATCTCCCATTTATCCTGCGGATCAAGAAATACCCTTGCCACCTCCCTGCATTGGAATTCCCAATCTCCTGGCCGGACAGAGTAGTAACATTTATGAATTTCAAACTCCCGATAGAGGATTTTCCCATCCACTTTATCCAGTTTGGATACTGTCTCCCAATGAGACATATCCCGTGGTTTCCTGCCTTCCGCTATATAAATGACAGGACTATGGCATAGCGGGCACACACCTTTCCGGTTGTGCCGGGTTTTCCCCCTTTCCAGAGTCACCTCCTGCCTGCAATGCGTACAGACCCCTTTTAAATATTTCCTGCCTGCATATTTGTAGAAAATATATCTGCTCCAATGGAGCACCTCTTCCTCTGCCCACTTTAAGAACTCTTCATCATATGGCTGAACATTCACCATCCGCCCATCTATTTTTTCCATAATCTTCTGTTGGCGTGTTTTCAGTTTTTTCTCCCTGATCTCATCCTGCCTTTCGCATACCAGACGAATCGGGTCTAAACGAGATTTCGCACCGAAATATTCTGTTATGATTTTCCCATCCAGCGGATCTGCAAGCCGGACTTTATAGCAGTCTCCACAGTATATCCTTTGCCTCCCTGCTGACTTTGCCGCAATATAATCCCAGACTGCTGTCCCCCATTTCCCATCTTGGACATATTCCGTCAGATAATCCTCCTTAGTCTGGAAAATGCGGTATTGCGGTTCTAAAATACCTTTTCCGAGTTCTGCCTGGACATATACATTCAAAACAAGAATTTTTCCGTCTGGTGTATCCATAAGTTCTGGAACTACAAGCTGCAGATCTTTTTCTGTTCTATAAGCTTTTTCCGCTTCCCCTGCCAGTTTCAAAGGATGCTGCTTTAATATTTTTCTCTTCATGCCCTATACATCTCCTTCATCTGTCCTTAAAATTTATTACAAGCATTTCGTAAAAACCGGCCTGTATGGCAAGCCGGTTTTTACACTCTGATTGTTTTTTACGCTGCGTTCCCGGTCTGGGGATTCTGCGTTTCCAGTAAATCTTTCTGCAGCACATCGGCCAGCATTTTCCCTGCATAGTCCCCGCCGCGGATCACCACCCGATTTTTGCGCATTTCTGCAAGATCCTGATTTCGTTTCTCCTTACTGTTCACAGCCAAAGTACAATCCTTCTCCGAAAGCCTTTTATGGATCACATCCTGCCATTGTTTTAAAAACTTTTCAATATCCTTCATATCTTTCTTCTGGCGGTCATATTCCGTGCGCTTCTGGCGGACTGTCCCTCCGGGCTCCACCTCCAGTGTATAGTAATGCTTCGCCATATCCTTTTTCTTTCGAAGAAAAAAGATATACGATTCCTGTCGGCTGATCCTGTCATAATAACGTTCTTCACTTGCCACACAATGATGCTGGCTCCTGCCCTCGTCCACAATCTCCCAGATTCCAGAAGGCACCAGAACCGCATATTCATCATCCTCCAGATATTCATATTTGCTCCGGATTTCCTGATATACAGATTTTACATCCGGGAACTTCGCTTCCAAATCCTTCACCTGATTTTCCAGATTCTTTTTCTCTGTCAGCTTCACCATTTCCTGATGCCGCTGCAACAGTTTTCTGGTCCGGAACACAATCGCATCTCCTGTGTCGAATCCCAGCAATTCTGCCATAGAAAGATAATCCCTCCATGTGGTAAGGAGATATTTATAATCTTTCCCTGTAACCCTGTTCTGACGGATCAGATAATTCTGTATCTGCTGGATATGCATTTTTTCCGTAATGAAAGCCACCTCCAATGGACTGATTTCTCTTTCTATAAACCATTGCAGCAGCTGATCCGGAATATTTTTTTCCTGCATTTTTTCAAAACGGAGCCATTCCAGATATCTGCGCCCTCCTTTATTTTCACGGAGCCTGTTCAGCCGCTGTCCGTCAATTCCAAGCGCCTTCCCCAGCTCACGTTCATCCCGCATTTCCAACACTGCACCTGTACGGATCAGTTCATGGGCAAGTTTTCCCAGCCCTGCTTTTGCGATCTGTTCTATGTACGGGTATTGCTTACGGTATGCCAAATAAATTTCCGGATCTATAGTTTCTATCTCCTTTAGGATTTCATACAGCCCTGTTGTTTTTAGAACCTTCCTATTTAAAGAAGGGAGGGTTCTTCGATATACACGCCCGTCAAAATAAAAATAATAAGGTGAAAACTGTTGGTAACTCCACTTCCCCGTATATTGGATCCAACGATGATACTGCTGTTTATACAGTCCATAATAAAATACCTGTGCCTGAAGCTTTTCATCCAAAATCACTCTGCGGATCTCCGAGACTTCATACTCCTGCTTCTTGTAATCTCCTTTTTCATAATGTGCGCATACCCTGAATTCCCGGATGACCATCCCGTCCCCTAACGGCTGCAGCAGATAAGCGTTTTCTTTTTCTGTCCAGAGATTTCCTGCCCTTCCGATTGCTTTATACAGGATTTTGTGCCTGCAGCGTGGGCATCTGCCCTCTTTATTATGCCGTGGAGCAGTGATTGGAACCTGCTTCTCACACCACGAACAATAACCTTCCTTCACATGTTTCCGATACCGATAAAAAATAAAATGGCTGGTAATAGCTGATTTTGCAATCCAATGTTCCCAATCTTTCGGGCACGGCGGCACATCCTCCATAATCCTGTCCCACGGATCTGTTTCCCTCCTATGCCGTTCCAGAAGCTGATTTCTCCGAATTTGATGCTGATAATTCCTCACATCACCAAGTTCTCCATCCTCCACATTGAGGAATCCCCTGATTTCCCCCCTGTCCGGGCCAGGGATATGTATACCACTATAAAAGGCAGATGCTGGCTGGTCTATCCTGTCCAGAGCTGCCTCTCTCCATTTTTCATGCTGGAAGTCATAAGTAAGGAACTCTTCCTTTGCCCTGTCAATAAAAATAGTAAATGCCGGCTTCCTTGCCCCAAGCCGCATATTTTCCGTATAGAAAAGGGAGACTGCCATCAAGTCTCCCTCTACCCTGACACACACGTGCGTCCCATGTTCATAAACGTCCTTTTCCAGATAAAATTTATGGTTCCTGGGTACATCCATGGCCGCAGACTGCATTGCCTCATCTGTCGCTTCCATAGTTCCCATTTCCAGTAATTTTTTTCTTTTCATGCTGTCCCCTTCCTTTCAAAGCCTTTATATGCGATCATGATGCCTTTCTTTCCTCCTGCCCGCTTTTTTCTACAGGCTCCGCTACAAAGTCAAATAAACTGAGCTGTGCCCTGGCTGCTTTTTCCTGTTCTTTTTTCTCCTGTTCCCTGGCTTCTCTCTTCTTCTCACGCTCTTTTCTCTCTTTTTCGCGGATAGCCTGCTCTTCTTTCTGCTTCTCCTGCCTTGCACGATTCTTGCGGTATTCTTCCCGGGCTTTTTTTCTCTTTTCAGCCTCTTCCTTTGCATCATCCAGCCGATAATATTCTTCTGCCCATGAAAGGATTACTGCCGGGGACATTGCAATACCGATCCCCTGCCGACTTCTCATCTTTTCTTTTCCCTTCTTTTCTTCGGCCGCCGCATAAACCTTTCCCAGAATATAGTCCAGACATTTCTGCAAGGTCTTGTGATGCTGCATTACTAAAGCGGCATATGACTCGTCACTGCATTTCCTGCTGATATAAGCCCCTATAATATCTGCAAAATCTTCATCGGAAAGAATCCCCATTTCTTCTGCCAGCTTGGCAGCCGGACTGGGATACTCCTTTTCTTCGATATCTGCATCTGCCAGGAGACACCGTTTTCCTGCAATAAAATCTTCTGCATGTTCTTCCGGCACCAGCCACGTATATGCCAGCTTCCTGATCCGGTCAAATTCCTGGCTCTTTCTCAGATAGCCTGCCACCTGGTTCAGTTCCTGAATACTCTTCACTGCATTTTCAATCATATTTTTTTCCTCCATTTAGAAGCGGTACTGTAAAACCACTCTGTTTTCGTTCTCTCGCAAATATTCCTCTTTTATTATGCTACCTTCTTCTCCTGATTCCTCAGCTCCTTGTTGTCCAGTTCAAGGAGGTTCATCAGTTCTAAAAGTATCTGACGGCACCATACATTATTTCCATACATTTTATTCATTTTCCCCGTATCGTTTATGATCTTTTCCCATTCCGTATCTGAAAGCCTCCGCCCGCGGTATGGCTTGAAAAGCTCATATACATTCCGTAAGACCTCTGGAACCCGGAGCTTCTGCGCCTCATTCATATTAGCCATCAGCGCCTGAAATAACGTATTATCGGGATACTTCCGGTATAACTGTTCGATTCCGTACCGGAATTTTTCCTTTCCCACATATAAAGCCATAAAATCATTAAAAATCCCTGCCACAACCTTGTAATCTACCATAAATCTACATCCTCTCTTTCTTTAAGAATCACTTGTTCACCTGTCTTTAGATTTTTCCTGCCCTCCTTTCCACTAAAATTCTGTTGAACGCAAAAAAAGACACCAAAAATCTGAACTAAATTTTTGGTGTCTTTCTATTTGCGGTCAGGCTAATGCCTTAAATTTTTCTCCCGATCCATTCACCGGAACAAAATACGTAATGCATGGTTTAACATACATAAAATAATTTCTATTACAGAATAGCACAATATATAGTCCAAGTCAATGCCTGTATTCGCATATATAGTTGTTTTTTTGTCTATAGTCTATTTATGGCAATTAGAG
>VSNK01000295.1 GCA_009774255.1 Faecalicatena sp. | reverse complement strand
TTATATCAAAGTATTTTGATACATTGTATTTGGGTAGCATAAAAAAACGATATCCTATAAAATAAAAGTGGTATGGAGGTTTAAGTTATGGTGCGTAATAGGGTAAAAGAACTGCGCAAAGAGAGAAAATTGCGTCAGGAGGAACTTGCAGGCAGAATCAATATTTCTCAGCAGACAGTCAGCCGTATTGAGAACGGGGATAACGCTCTGGCGGCGGATATATTGATGTCTCTGGCCAACTATTTTGGTGTGTCGATTGATTATATTCTTTATCGTTCAGATTCACGGAGAGGGGTGGAAAGCCAGACCGAATTCAACGAGATTCAGGAGAGAAATTACAATCTCTGTCGGAGATATGAACAGCTGAACCTGAAAAATCAGGAGCTGATTCTCAATCTGACAGAAGAACTGGAAAACAGCCAGAGAGTGAAAGAAGAGTTGGGGAAAAAGAAAAAAGGAACAGAAGAATAAGACATACTGATTTGGGTAATAGTTCAGCAGGGAGCTGTCAGGCTTTTGGCTGAACTATTACCATTTTTGCGCATTTTTGACAATTATTGTTTGATTATGTACAGGCTTTTTGTTAAAATAAAATCATAGCATAAAGCGTTCCTGAGAGGGAAAAATTGAAAATAAGAATTGGGGGAAGAAGAGATGAAGAAACCGGTACTAATGATCATGGCGGCAGGGATGGGAAGCCGCTACGGCGGATTGAAGCAGATTGACCCGGTCGATGAACAGGGGCATATCATCATGGATTTTTCTATTTATGACGCAAAGCAGGCAGGATTTGAAAAGGTCGTATTTATCATCAAGGAAGAAAATGAACAGGATTTTCGTGAAGCCATCGGAAACCGGGTGGAGCGGCAGATGGAGACCGCCTATGCATTTCAAAGAATCACCGATATTCCGGAAGGCTTTGCGGTGCCTGAGGGGCGTGTAAAGCCATGGGGAACCGCACATGCGGTATTGAGTGCCTGCAAAGAGATCGACGGCCCCTTCGCGGTGATCAACGCGGATGATTATTATGGAAGAGATGCGTTCCACAAGATCTATCGGTATCTTTCCAGCCATGAGGATGATGAGAAATACCGCTATACAATGGTCGGCTATGAACTGAAGAATACGGTGACGGACAACGGACATGTGGCACGCGGGATCTGTGAGACGAACGACGCGGGAGAACTGACGGCTGTCGTCGAGAGGACGAGGATTGAAAAGAGAGGGGACGGTATTGCATATACGGAGGATGACGGAGCCACCTGGCAGAGTATTCCGGGCCAGACGCTGGTATCCATGAATATGTGGGGATTTACAAGAAGTATTCTGGATGAGATCCAGTCAGGGTTTCCTGCGTTTCTGGAAATAGGGCTTCGGGACAATCCGCTGAAATGCGAATATTTCCTTCCCAGCGTAGTCAGTGAACTGCTGGAGAAAAAGAAGGCATCGGTGGCGGTTCTGTCTTCCGCGGATAAATGGTACGGAGTCACCTACAAGGAGGACAAGCCGGTCGTGGTTGCTGCGATGCAAAAGCTGAAAGCGGACGGACTGTATCCGGAGCATTTATGGGAGGAAGATTAGGTGAGAAAGGAAAATAAAAAAAGAAAAGAAGAGGCAATCACGAATTTCTGCTTTCCGGGGAAGCTTATTTCGGACTGTGCATATGGGAGCGGGCATATCAATGACACCTATCTGCTTGTCTTCGAGGTGCCGGAAAAGGGGCAGAGAAAAATCATACTGCAGAGGATGAACGGTCAGATATTTCACAGGCCGGTGGAGCTGATGGATAATATCATGCATGTGACAGCTTATCTGCGGGAGAGGATTATCGAGAAGGGAGGAGATCCGGAAAGAGAGACGCTGAATCTGGTTTTTTCCCTGGACGGGAAGCCTTATTACAAGGATTCGGACGGGGAGTTCTGGCGTGCGTATCGGTTCATAACCGGGGCCTCCTGCTATGATCAGGTGAAAAAGCCGGAAGACTTTTATCAGAGTGCATTTTCCTTCGGCAATTTCCAGAGGATGCTGGCGGATTATCCGGCGGATACGCTGTATGAGACGATCCCGGGATTTCACGATACAAAGGCGCGTTTCGCGGCATTCAAAAAGGCTGTGGAGGAAGATGTCTGTGGGAGGGCGAATTCTGTCAGAGAGGAAATAGAATTCGCGCTTGCACGGGAAGCCATGACCGGTGTGCTGGGCGAACTGCTTGAGAAGAAGGAGCTGCCGCTTCGAGTGACCCACAATGACACGAAGCTGAACAATATCATGATCGACGACGCCACCGGAAGGGGAATCTGCGTGATCGACCTGGACACGGTTATGCCCGGGCTGGCGGTCAATGACTTCGGAGATTCCATACGCTTTGGAGCGAGTACCGCGGCAGAAGATGAGACAGACCTGGACAAGGTGCACTGTGATATGGAACTGTTTGAAGTGTATACAAAAGGATTCATCGAAGGCTGCGGAGGCAGTCTCACGGCGAAAGAACTGGAGATGCTGCCTATGGGGGCAAAGGTGATGACCTTTGAGTGCGGGATCCGCTTTCTGACAGACTATCTGGAAGGGGATCACTATTTCAAGATACACAGAGAAGGGCAGAATCTTGACCGCTGCAGGACACAGTTCAGGCTGGTGGAAGATATGGAAAAGAAATGGGATATTATGAGTGAAATCGTCAGAAAATATAGCTGATAAAAAGTTAGGAGTTGTATCCGAGCGCCGGATTTCATCGGCTGCGGGTATCATAATAAAAGAGATTTGGCAAAGCGCACAGCAATAAAAATACGAAGGAGGAATGAAGATGCTGGAAAAAGTCGATTTGTCTAAAAAGATGTCAAAGGAAGAGTATAAGGAGAAGATGCCGGTTCTGGAAAGCAGGCTTGGAGAACTGCAGAGACAGTGTAAGAGCCTGAATATTCCGGTCATGGTGGTGTTCGAAGGCTTCGGTGCCGCAGGCAAAGGACTGCAGATCGGAAGGCTGATCCAGAGCCTGGACCCGCGTGGATTCGAGGTTCATGCGATCAAGCGGGAATCCGAGGAGGAAAGAATGCACCCGTTCCTGTGGAGGTTCTGGACGAAGACTCCGGCAAAGGGGAGGATCGCGGTCTTTGACGGAAGCTGGTATCGAAAGGTATTGATCGACCGCTTCGAAAAAAGAACGAAGAAGGGACAGCTTCCGGATGCCTACCATTCGATCTGTTCCTTTGAGAAACAGTTGACCGATGACGGATGTGTGCTTATCAAGCTGTTTCTGGATATCAGCAAAAAGGAACAGAAAAAGCGCTTCAAAAAGCTGAAAGAAAACAAGGAGACCGCATGGAGGGTCAGCGAAGGTGATCTGGAGCGGAATGAACGTTTTGACGAATATCAGGCGATTATGGAAGAGATGCTGCAGAGGACGGACACGGACTATGCCCCGTGGATGATCGTGGAAGCCATGGACAAGCGGTTCGCCACGGTAAAGATTTATTCCGCGGTCATCCGGGCAATGGCGCAGCAGATCGAGAAGGTACGCCACGCCAGGGCGGAAGAGGAAGCGGTAAAGGCAGTGCGGGAGGCGGACGGCAATGCGGAGATCTCAGCGATCGCAGAAGAGGCTGCTCAGTATGTAAATGATCTTCAGGAGTCCATCCTCACCAACGCGGATCTGACCTTAAGCTATACCAGAGAAGAGTATAAGGAAAAGCTGGCCAAGCTGCAGAAAAAAATGGAGATCCTGCACGGAGAGCTGTACCGGAGAAGGATTCCGGTGATACTTGGATTCGAAGGATGGGATGCGGGCGGCAAGGGCGGCGCCATCAAGCGTCTGACAGAACGGATGGATCCCCGCGGCTTTGTGGTGAATCCTACTGCTTCGCCCAATGATATAGAAAAAGCCCATCATTATCTGTGGCGGTTCTGGCGAGCGGTGCCCAAGGACGGACACATCGCAATCTTTGACCGCACCTGGTACGGGCGTGTGATGGTAGAGAGGATCGAGGGCTTCTGTACGAAGCAGGAATGGCAGAGAGCCTATAAGGAAATGAACGACATGGAGAAGGATTGGGCGGACGCAGGCGCCATTGTCATGAAGTTCTGGATGCAGATCGACAAGGATGAGCAGGAGCGCCGCTTCAAGGCACGTCAGGAAAATCCGGAAAAGCAGTGGAAGATCACTGACGAGGACTGGCGCAATCGGGAAAAATGGGATCAGTATGAGGACGCGGTCAATGAAATGCTGCTCCGCACTTCCACAGATTACGCTCCATGGATCGTGGTGGAAGGAAACTGCAAATATTATGCCCGCATCAAAGTACTCGAAACCGTGGTAAAAGCCATTGAAAAGCGCCTGAAAGAATCTTAAGAAATGGTTGCGAAGGTACTGGGCAGATACAAACAATCGTAGTCTGCCGGCGGCAGGTCTTGAATATATATAGAATAGGGAGTGTCCGGATGATATGACGATCAGAGAGGAACTCGAAGAGAGGGAACTGAAATATTTAAGTCCGTATGCGTCATTTAGCAGAGCTTCCAGGGGCAGAGACCGGGAGGAGCCGGAATGTGATATCCGTCCTGTGTTCCAGAGGGACCGGGATCGGATTCTGCACTGCAAGGCATTCCGGCGTCTGAAGCAGAAGACGCAGGTATTTCTGCAGCCTAAGAGTGACCATTACCGTACCAGGCTGACGCATACTCTGGAAGTTTCACAGAATGCGCGGACGATCGCAAAGGCCCTTCGGCTCAATGAGGATCTGGTGGAGGCGATCGCATTGGGGCATGATCTGGGGCATACGCCTTTTGGACATGCCGGGGAGCGGGCGTTAAATTCTGTATTTCATTTTGCTCATAATGAGCAGAGTGTCCGTGTGGTGGAGTGTATAGAAAGACAGGGGAAAGGGCTGAATCTCACGTGGGAGGTGAGGGACGGCATTTTGAATCACAAGACGGCAGGTACGCCGCATACATTGGAGGGGCAGGTGCTCCGGCTGTCTGATAAGATCGCCTATATCAATCATGACATTGATGACGCCGTGCGGGGCGGTATTCTGACAGAAGAAGAGATCCCCAGGGAAATAAGGAATACGCTGGGGGCTTCCGGAAAGCGCAGGCTGGATACCATGGTGCATGATGTGATCGTACACAGCATGGACAGGCCAGGGATCGCCATGTCCGAGGAAGTCGGACAGGCGGTGAAAGACCTTCGGAAATTTATGTTCTCCCATGTGTACCTGAATCCCAAGGCCAAGGGCGAGGAGGATAAGGCGGTGGAGCTGGTCCGGCGGCTCTATGAATATTATATCGGACACCAGGAACTGCTGCCGGAACAGTTCCTCCGGGCGATCGATATGCCGGGGAACTGTCCGGAACAGATCGTATGCGATTATATCGCCGGAATGACCGATAATTATGCGGTGAAGAAATATGAAGAATATTTTATGCCGGAGGCCTGGACAAAATAAGATGTCAAAAAATTTCCAGCTGTGCGGTTGGATGCTCTAAAGAGCCTCCAACCCACTTATCCATTCGCAAAAACCGTGCTGACGCACTCTTGCGTCTGCTAACGCAGCCGCTTTTTGCTCATTAATAAGTGGGTTGCTGATTCACCAGGTCATTTGCATTGCAATAAATTGCATGCAAATGACCTGGTGAATCGCAACCGCACAGCTGGAAAAATTTTTGTCGTTCACTATATAAAAAAGGAAATCAGAAAGTTTTGTCGAATATATAATATATAAGGAAATTTTTTGGAGGCTCAGGATGTATTATTCGGAAGATGTGATCGAAGAAGTCCGGATGAAAAATGACATTGTAGATGTGATTTCAGGATATGTGAGACTGCAGAAAAAGGGAAGTTCCTACTTTGGACTTTGTCCGTTCCACAATGAAAAGTCCCCGTCTTTTTCAGTCAGCAGGCAGAAGCAGATGTACTACTGCTTTGGCTGCGGCGTGGGGGGCAATGTATTTACCTTTCTGATGGAATATGAGAATTTTTCATTTACGGAAGCAGTCGAGTTCCTGGCACAACGGTCAGGGGTGGAGCTTCCAAAGGCGGAATATTCAAAGGAAGCGAAGGAACGGGCCGGCCTGAAAGCGAAGCTTCTGGAGATCAATAAAGCGGCGGCACGGTATTTTTACGTTCAGCTGAAGTCAGAACAGGGAAAGGTGGGCTATACATATTTTCGGGAGCGCATGCTTTCCGATGAGACCATCCGCGCGTTCGGGCTCGGGTATTCTAATAAATACAGCGATGACCTCTACCGGTATCTCCGGGCAAAGGGTTATCCGGAGGATATGATCCGGCAGGCAGGGCTGATCAGCGTGGATGAAAAGCATGGTGTCTATGATAAGTTCTGGAACAGGGTCATGTTCCCGATCATGGATGCCAACAGCCGGGTCATCGGATTTGGGGGCCGTGTCATGGGGGATGGGAAGCCAAAGTATCTCAATTCCCCCGAGACGCCGATCTTTGATAAGAGCCGGAACCTGTACGGCCTGAACCGGGCAAGGTCCTCACGGAAACCTTATTTTCTGCTGTGCGAGGGATATATGGATGTGATCGCGATGCACCAGGCAGGCTTTACCGAAGCGGTGGCTTCCCTGGGGACTTCTCCGACGACGGGACATGCTTCCTTGATCCGGCGTTATGTGCAGGAAGTGTATCTGACGTATGACAGTGACGGGGCGGGGACAAAGGCGGCGCTCCGTGC
>VSNK01000294.1 GCA_009774255.1 Faecalicatena sp. | reverse complement strand
GACATTTTACAAGCATAAAATACAAAACCTTACTGTTAGGGTGAAATGTATCCGCAGCCTTTCCCTACTTCGGAGGCTCCACCCTTACTTTCACTAACTCATTCGCTGCACGGACAAGGTTGTCCCGGTAAGACAGATTCTTATAACGTTTGATCTGAATCTGTGTGACCCCCATCTGCCTGGCTACCTGCTCCGGGCTTGCTTCATATGCAAACATTGTGACCGCACAAGTATTTCTCAGCGCTTCTGCACTGTAATTCGGTACGCCGGCAAGTTCTGTATATTTCTTCATGAGCCTGCTGATATACATGGTATTCAGCTTATTCCCGCGGCTGTTATAGAACAGATATTCATGTTCCTGCCTCTGGGCAATATACTGCCCTAAAATCACAAACACATCCTCCGGTATAAAACAGGGGTCCTTCCGGCTTGGCAGTTCCGCATACACACCATTGTCATATGCAACAATATCACACAGCTTCAATCCTACAATCTCTGTCGATGAAAGCCCTACCCTCTGAAGCAGGGCAAAAATACAATATGCCTGGAGGTCATCCTGCGCTTCGGTAAATATCTTATCAATATGTTCTACCGGGATCGTCTTTGCGTATTTATCTATCTTTGCAATCCTTTTTAAATAAGGAAGGAAGTAGTCCCGAAATGATGCCGGGACCTTGTATTTCCCACGCTCATCACAGATATATTCAGCCAGGGAATGCAGTTCACGGATTTTCTTTGCCATTGTGCTTGGCTGCATCTTTCCAGTCTCCATTTTCTTCTGCAGATATTCAAAATAGGCTTCTGCTTTTACATGATCCAACTGTAAAAAATCACTTTCGCAGAACCGCATAAATTCGGTCACATCCACTTCATATGACGCAATACTGACTTCATTACGGAAATGTGCGGTAAAATCTGGCCAGATTACTTGCAGAAACTGGTCGGAAGCGTGTATGCTGTTCATTTGGCCTGCCCTCCCCTGTTGACTGATCCGCGGAAGCGGATTCACGATATGTTATAAGTATATATTCATACTATAACATATTTTATGGATAAAAATCAAATGGATAAAAATCAAGTGGTACATAAATCACTTGATTCCTCCGCACAATCCTCTACTTTAAGATTCCCGCCATACGCAGCAGATACCGTGCATTTGTAGTCGTACAGCGTCCTTCCCTTAATTTATAGTCAAAAAGAATCCTGTTTCCCTTATAATGCTCTGTAAAATGATAATTTTTCGCATCAATGCCTAAATCATTTTCCAAATCACACAGCTCAAAATCATGAGTGGTAACCAACGTGAAAGTATATGGCCATGACAAATTCCGTATGGTCTCTTTAGCCGCAAAAATCCTGTCCTTTGAATTTGTTCCTTTGTAGATTTCATCAATCAGGGAAATCATGGGAACCTGCTTTTTACTGACCTCAATCATCTGCTTGATACGCAGCAACTCTGCATAAAATGTGGAGATTCCCTCGTTCACGTTATCCTCCGTGCGGATGGATGTACATAACTCCATAAGAGAGAGCTGCAGATTTGACGCAGTGCAGAATCCACCGGCATAGGCGAGGACTAAATTAATGCCTATGCTGCGCATAAACGTTGTTTTCCCTGACATGTTGGAGCCTGTTATAATGCAGGCGCTATGGGTCAGATTAATATCATTCCCTACTGCCACTGGCTCCTTTATCAACGGATGTCTGATATTTGAAGCTTTTAATATGGGACGCCTGGAATCCACGATTACAGGCAGACAATGGGACTTCCTGGTATGACAGATTACGCTTAAGCTTATTAAGGCTTCGGCCTTTCCCAATTCCTTAACCCAAGACTCCAAACTGTCCCTGTAATTATCTTTCCATTTCCCATATCTCTCCATGCAATAATAATCATGCAAAAATAGTCCGTTATAGAGCACAAATGCATAGATATTGTGGCGTGCGCACACAGCGTCAGAGATCTCCTCCAGCTCTTTTAAGGCAGCGGAAGCAGTACCATTTTTCTGCAGAGTTTTCTGCAATTCTCTAAGATAGGGGCTGTCAAATGACTCCTGTTCCAAAAGCTGAAACAATTTCCGGTACGGGGTAATGGTCTTATTCATCTGATAGATCGGTGACAAAACCTTGTTATTCCAATAAAATCCAAGGAAGGCAGACATCAACTGAACAAATACGAGAAAAACGAAAAGAGGCATTGTCAAATATCTGTGGATTCCCAATAAGGCAGAAAATAAAAAGGTCAGCGCAAGAAGCGGGAAAAATCTAATGAGTATCCGGTAAACCATCGGAAAATAATTTCTCACTTTCAGGGTTTGAAAAAAGTTATCCATCATTTTTCTGGATTTATCATATTCGGTCTCTCTCAAACGCCTTGCACCGGCTTCAAGCTCCATACAGAATTCCGGCTTTTGCGCCAGCTCTGCAACTGCCTGTTGGCGGCTTTTCATCTCCTGAGATATCTGCAAAGCAGAATCCGGCGCTTGCCCTCTGCCCGGCAGGCTCAGCCAAAGGGCAAGCTGATCCTGGCCCCAAATGGTGCTTGCTGTGCAAATATATTGATAAAGAGAGCTTTTGCCAAACAGATCCAAATCCCTGGCCTCTAAAAAACCATCTCTTAAATACCGCGATCCGTCCACAGGAAAGCTTTTCCATCCATCGTCAAAACGTGCCATGTAATCCTTCACAACAGACTGCGAATCTTTCAGGCATGCCTGTTCCTCTTCCAGCTTGCCATGATAGATCACCAACAAGAGAAAGGAAAGTCCAAACCCGGCAGCAAGCACAAACAGCGCAGGGCTTTTCTGCTGATACCCAAGCAAAAGAAGCAGTCCTGCAATGACAAAAGTAATGCCGCGCAAAAGCGATACCCTGTCGGATACCAGGGCCAGTTTATCTAATTTTTTCTGGCAGGATTCATACCGTTTCTCATACATAATATAAGTATTTTGTTTAAGATCTTCCTCAACATTTTCAACGTTTTCCATAGGACTCTCCTTAAGCTGACATATAATTTCCCACACTTTTCACTTTATGGCTCCATAGAACCCACAACCATCTCTTTCAGCCATATTTCCCCATCATCTATATCTACCACTTTCCAATGGCACAGATTCTCAATTGCGTGTCTAATTTCTGCCGGTTCAAGAATGTTTTCATTCTTTTCTTTATACCATTTTGAGAAATCGTTTATAAAAGCTTCCTCCTCTATCCCTGTCTCATATCCATTTCTTATATGAAGGTAATATACAATATATGCCTCATTCTTCCCTATATCCTGCCTCGTTGCTTTCTGGATAAAAAGCGCCCCTGCGATCAATAGCTGCAGATAATTGAAAAGACTTTCCGGACAACTGACAGACGCCAACAGTTCAATACCCGCCGCGATTGCCTTTTTGAAATCCATTCTGATATTTCCGAATTTATAAGAAACAGCTTCATTTCCCAGAAAAACCATCCCTTTTCTCGCATCATCCGGAATTACCATAATATAATTATCTACAATACTGTTCCCTGTACTTTCTTCTAACCCAAGCATATCAGCTTCCAGAGCCAATTTGTTCTTTAATTCATTGTCATAATCTAACGCTTCCTGCCTCGTCATAGCTGCTCTCCTCTCATCTGATTTCTTCTTTTTATATGAAGAACCTTATCAAGCTTCCCCTTTTCCATTTTCAGGAGTACCTGATCTTTATATTCATCATATACATCCAGAAATCCGCTATACAGATGATTCCCATCTACCGTATCGAAATCATATTCATCTTTATTAACAATCGCAAACAGCCTGTTCTTTCTGTCACCCGGCAGAGGATGCTGCGGATCATAAAATCTGGTCTTATACAGCACCCTGTCTGTATAATAATATAAATCAAAGAAATCCATATACATCATGGGTGCAAGGTATGTATATTCTTCCAAAATCCGCTTATCTCCATCGTTTTCTATGATAATTCTCAGCACAATATGATATGCTATCATGTCTGCATCATACTCTTCCTTCTCCGGATGCCGCTCGGAATACATTTTCCCAATGCTTGCCAGATACGCATGTGCAACCTCATGCGCCAGGCTGAAAACTACAACAGTCCAGTAACAATCCTCTGCAAGCTGCAATATCTGCACATCGCCGGATACCAACTGCAGCAGCACATCGTTTGCATACTGTCCCTGCATTTCTCCAAAAATACAGACGTTATTCATCAGAAACAGGATATAACGGAAGCACTCACTATAAACATCCAGATTCTCAAACTCCTTTGACCATTTAAGCATGGCAAGAAAAAATGCGATCACTGTTGATTCAAACAACTCATCAATATGAACAAACGCCGGATTTTCTTTGTCGTTGTATATATAGCTGTTAATCGTCTGCTGATAGCGGTTGCTTAAGGTTATCCCATCCCCCTCATATCCGTATTCCTTTTTAAAATATTCTTTCACTACGGCAAACATGTTTTGCAGATTATATCTCTCCATGTTTTTCCGTAACTGTTCTTCTGTAAAATCGCCGGAAAAATACTGCAGCATTCTTTGGATCTCTCTTTCTCCGTCCTTCACGCTGCTTCCTCCGAATTTGAACAGTTCATACATCTGCGGAACCATGAACTTTTCCATGAATGGTATTTCAGGCTGATTTGGAAATATATCCTTGCTATCCTTTTCCATCATTCTTGTCCTCATATTGTTTCCTCATATTATTGCCCCAAATCAAACGGCAATTCTTTTAGCTCTCTTCTTTCAATAAATCAGCACTTAAATCATTTTCATCCAAGCGTGAAAATGCACCAACATAAAACTTCGGATTCTGCTTTTTTATTTCCTGCAGACATAATAAAGCATATTCTTCATCAGCTTCATACTCAGCAACATCATGAATGACATGAAACAGCTCTTTTCCACTATAAGTAAGGAAATATGCTTCTCGCTGAAATAAAATCGGCTTATCATCATAGCTCATAACAACACCGCATAATTTATCATTATGAAATTCCAAGTTATTATCTTTACTAATATAAATTGCCAAGTCATGATCTATACTAAGCGCGCCTGCCTCCAGCAAAGGCACAATATGTTCTTCATATGACAGTTTTAATTTTTGTATATACTCACGGCACTCTTGATGACCATCTTCTTCACAGAAAAAACCAGCCGAATCAATATAATATGAGTCTCCACTCTGCATGACATATCGGCACAAAAGAGAAAAAGTCTTTGCTTCTTCCGGCGGCATATTCCGAACCATATCTAATGTCCGGAGGGCGCATGATTTTGGTCTTGTAATTTCATTTGCCAATACTTTCCCCCATAATCTCTGTAGCTCATCATTACTAATATTCCCTACCGCATCAAAAAAGCGCATCAACCAGTCAAAACTAAATTTATCTTTATTGCCGCTGCTTTGCTCTGATTCTGTGTCATCGTTACGCAGATCAGCAATCACTTCGTCCGCCCGTTTGGCTACTTTTAAAAAGTTCCTGCATTTATAAAGCTCAACATATGATAACTTTCCTTCATTTAATAATTCATTTGCAACTTTTTCAAATTCACGCGCCTTAAAAGCTTCTATTGCTTTAATATTTTCTCCTCTTCGGACAAATAATGTTGTTATTAACGAAGATACAACGCCCTGAACGGCCGGAGAAGTTATTACTATCTTTCCTATATGTAAACCTGTGTTAAGCAGTTCCATATTCATCCTACTCACCTCCCTTTATCAGCAATCTCTTTTTTTCTTCACTTACGCCAGTCCAATCCGCAAACTCTAAATCTGCTTCCGCAAGCATCTCCACAATATTGAGATCATCCAGATCAAACTGCGCTATTTTTACACCATTTAACTTTGTCATTTCCATAATGCAATTTCTCCAATCAGCACTCTCTATCTCTACATTACTAAAATCAGCCCTCGTAAGATCTGCCCCATGGAAATCCGCATCTATAAGCACCGTCTCATCAAAGTTCACGGCAGTCAAATTGGCAGAAGCAAAATTTGTTTCTTTTAATTTTGTGCCACAAAAATAGGCTCCTTCCAAATTACTAATCTCGAAAACCGTTCTTTCCAGTAACGCTCCTGTAAAATTAGCAACACACAACTGTGCACCGGAAAAATCTGCATCACATAAATCTGCGTTGTTAAATTCCGCTCTGTCAGCGACTCCGGAAAGCATAATACAATTCCGCATGATACAATTTCTGAATGATGCACCCGAAATAATACTTTCTTCAAAATGACTTTCATTCAATATTGTATTATCAAATACCCACCACATCATATTTGCTTTGGAAAACTCCGCACATGACAAATCCAACATCTCGTCTTCTGTTTTATCTGTTTCTAACCCAACAAACATCTTCAATAATTTACTTAAATTATTCTCATAAACTCGAACCTTTTCCTCTAATTCATGGTAAGAATTCACGCAAATTTTGCTGCACCTCCTATTCTCATCAGTAATAAAAAATGGATAATTCGTGTTAAATCCCTGAGTAAACACATCGATAAGAATATCGGAAAAATGCTGTTTTGTTATTCTAACTCCATCCACTACAAAGCTTTCATTTAACAATATCTCTTATATAAATTTAAGAATTTCATCCTCTAAAATGTTATCTGAAAAAAGATAAAGCCAAGTCTTTAAATGTTTCGCAGGAATCAGCTCTTTAGAATTCATGTAGAGGAATTCAATAATCGCAA
>VSNK01000293.1 GCA_009774255.1 Faecalicatena sp. | reverse complement strand
CAATTTTCGTGATATTTGGAAATTTTTGTTAGATTTTTGTGATGTTTGGAGTTAAAAGAAATGGGGAAAAAACCATAGTTTTTTCCCCATTTATGACAAAATATGGGAAATACCTCTGCTAAACAAAGTTCCTTCTTAATTTAAGGGCTCCTTTTTTAAAATATGATCAGCAGAATATCTCCTTACGCATAAGTTTTACATATTTTAGATCTGCAACTTCAGAAAAATCATTTCGCTCATACATGTTAGACGTTCCATGGTATTGATACTCAAAACTCACCTCTCCCGCGATATTGGGGATCGATTAAAGAGCAAAAGAGCGACTTCACTTTTGTATATCCCCGGACGGGATCTGCAGCAGCACTTTCACCGTAAATAGATTCTGATCTGTCAATACCTCCATCATTCCCTGATATTTTTGCGCAATGATCCGGATTGATTCCAGCCCTTGCCCGACTCCTGCCCTTTTGGAGGAAAAGTAGCGTCCATTCTCCGTCCTGACTGTTCCCCGGTAGAGATTGACGGATTTCACCGCAAGAATATTCGCTGCGGTCTGCCGGATCTTCATACAGATATACGGATCCGTAATATTTTCGGAAGCCTCAATCGCATTTTCCAGGAGGTTTCCCAGCAGGATACAGAGATCCTGGTCAGATATCGGAAGGCTGTTGGGCAGGGAAACGGAAAATTCCGTCCGGATGCCCTTCCTGTCACACATAGACTGGAAATAAGAGATCACGGAATTCACTGCCGCAGAATAGGAATACAGCTTCACATCTGTCTCTACATTCTCAATGTATTTGTGGACATACTGCTCCAGCCTGCCGTACTCCTTCTGGTTCACCAGCTCCGAGATCACGATCAGTTGATGACGGAAATCGTGCCGGATACGGCTGTTTTCCCCGACTGTCCGCAATAGCTGCTGATACTGCGCCCCCTGGATGGCAAGGAACTGATTCATATACTCTGCATTCTGCTTCCGCACATACGTATATGTGATGACATAAAACATCAGATAGATCATCACGGCAAGAAAGACAAAGAAAATTAAAACCACCAGATATATCTCCATAATCCTTCCGATATACATTCTGCTGTACTGATAGGGAACCATTATATGCAGTACCATAATGAACAGCAGCGGAATCGTACACATTCCTCTCCATACTGCTTCCTCATGAAAATTGTCTATGATCCAGCCCAGGTACTTTGTAAACGGGATATAAAGAACCACGTCCGCGGCCAGCAAAAACAGGAGCTGCACCGCCAGCGCCTCCCCTGAAAAATCCATATAATTTCCTGTTGGGTACAGAATGTAATCTGCGATCGTGGCGAACAGCAACGAAAAGCTGCAGACAAGACCTGCCGTCAAAAACACAAACAGCTTTTTGCTCACAGGCAGCCGAATTTCTTTTTGATAGAAATAGAAGCAGCAGCTAAAGCAGATGAGACTAATATAGTTTGTATCCAGCAATGCCGGATCAAAGTATTGCACCAGCAGCAAGAACATCGTCAATCCGGTAAACGTAAGGACGATCTTTGTAAGTAGGACGGAGAGCCTGCTTTTTACATAATCCCATACCGGATAAAAACACAATGGGGCCAGCGGAAACAATATCGAATAGGTAATCAGATGTTTGATCGAATCTGGGAATTCCATATCGCAGCCCTCACATTTCTTCCAGCTTTTGGAACTGATATTGATGGTAAATGTCCTTGATGGCGGCGCGTTCGTACCTGCGTATCGGAAAGCGTTCTCCGCCCTTCATCACATAGACATCTGTTTCTTCCTTGATGATGCCGTTCATATTCAGCAGGATCCCCCGGTTGCAGTTCAGGAAATAGTCCACCTGCCCGGTCAGCTCCATGATGCTGCCGAAGGGGATGCGGTACCGATGCTTTGCTCCGCCCTCCATGCCGAATAATGTATAATTGTTGTCTGACAGAATGTACTGAATCTTATGCATTGGCAGGCGGACAGAACGATTTCCGGAGGAAAATTCCAGATACGGGTTCTTTTGCGGAAGTTTTCTGCGTACATCCGCGAGTACCTCAAAGATCCTCTCCCGTGTAAAATCCTTTTTATCAATATAATCAAAGCAATGCACCCGGGCCGCCTGCCAGATGTGCTCCCGGCTTGTCGTCAGAAAAATGATCAGGCACCCCGGGGCATATTCCCACAAGAGTCTGGCCGCCTCTATTCCGTCCATATTTTCCAGGAAGATATCCAGAAAAACCACATCATAATCCTTCTGCCCCAGGGATGAAATAAAGTCCTCGCCGCATGAAAAGCAGGAAATTGCCGGTTCCAGATTGTTTTCTTCTCCATATTCCTCCAAAAACCGGTACAAGAGCTTAAGTTCCTGCCTGTTATCTTCTACCAGCGCCACATTCATAGAAGGGATCACGCATCCTTTCTCTTCTCCATCTATCGTCAGTTTGATTCAGTGTAACAGATTTCTGAATATATATAACATCATTTCTCCCCAAAAATCTACCTTTTATCACAAATTATGTGAAATTAGGTTCCGATCCGTTACAGGTCACGCCTGGTGAATGTGTGGCCTGTAACTCCGATCCTATTGATTCACCTGATGCTTCCTGAACACCTGATATCCTGCCGCGGAAAATATCACCGCTGCCGCCCCGTTTACGACCAGATCTACAGACAGACAGCTAAACACTTTCCCGCCCACAGAATACGCCGTGTAATCAATAAAAGAGAAATCCATGATCTTTGCCGGGAGCAATGACAGGATATGGTGCAGCATATATCCCTGTCCTGCCATCAATAAAAATTCGGGGACGATCAGCAGAAGAAATGCCACTACAATCACCCCATATGCATTTTTAAATACGGACGACATCCATAATGTGAATGCCATCATGCTCAATGTCAGAACGTACCCCAGCAGCAGTTCCAGCAGAAACGCCTGCCACATTGTCACCTGGTAGCTCACCGGCGCGTCATACACCCTCCATAGCTGCACCGGCAGGCCGCTGCCTTCCGCTCCCAGAAAGAACAGGATGAGGCCTGAGCAAAGAAGGGTGATCACCAGATAGACCGCGCTTGCATACAGCCAGGCCGTAATGATTTTTGCCATGGGAAGCCTGCTCTTTCCATATTTCATACAGAGGAAGAGGGAATCGCATTTTGACTGATACTCGCCTGCAAATACGGGTGCCGTCCCGACACAGACGATCATCATGATCAGGATCGCCCATGGCATATAGTCTAAGACGCATTCCCATCCTTTACAGTATCCGCAGGAATATTCTTTTATCGAGGCATTCCGCGCATTCCAGTATGCTGCCTCTTCTGCCGTGATCACTCCCCGACTTTCCAAATGCGCGACATATGCTTCGCTCGTTTCCCGGCGTGCCTTGTAAAAATCTTTACCAAGATTTTCCTCAAAAACCTGGTCGGTCGTTTCGTTTCCTGCCCACTTATAATAGGCACATGCGATCAGGTCATATAAATCCCTCTGCGGCAGGTAGACGGTCTGCCTGACCTGATCTGACGCGGCTTCGGGATCGCCTTCTCCCTCATAGATACGTCCGGCCTCATCCAGATATCCCCGCATAATATGCTCTACATTCTCCTGTGTCAGCACCTGACTTTTCTGCGTCTGTTTTAAAAGCTCCCTCGCCTGGATTCCGGTGACCATATTTCCCTGGCCGTCCACCGCAGAGACCTGAGAGACATTTGCCCATGCGCTGAAGAGTAAAAATACGGCACATCCCAGCACGGAAAGCTGTGTCAGCCTGCTGCCCCATATTTTTTTCCATTCATATCGAATCATTCCACCCATAATCTTGTTCCTTTCTTAATTCTGTTCTCCCTTTTTATATACCCACGGTCGATGAAATCTGCCGTGAGTATCGCGCCAGCCGCAGCCGCAAAGCGGCATACTTCCTTATGCGGCTGTGCGCATCATAGGATACTGTGCGGCAGATTTATCTGGCGCTCAATATCATTCGTCCCCAAAATATTCCAGATACAGATCTTCCAGCGTCGGTTCCGCCTTCCCGGCTCCTTCGCGGGGCATCTTTCCAGATACCACCCTGGCCTCCACCACATTTCCCCGGTTATGGGCATTGACGACGCAGTACTCCTGCTCGAACTCCGGCCATTCCTTCTGAGGCACCGCGCACTCCCAGACCATACCGTCCACCTCCCTCACCAGCTCCTCTGCCGGGCCGTCCAGAATAAATCTGCCTTGTTTCATAACCAGGATCCTGTCAGAGATGTATTCGATATCCGAAACGATATGAGTGGAAATGATAATGATCCTGTCTCTCGACATTCCCGAGATCAGATTCCGGAAATACACCCGCTCTTTGGGATCCATCCCTGCCGTGGGTTCATCCAGGATCAGGATTTTCGGGTCGTTGAGAAGCGCCTGGGCAATCCCGAGCCGCCGCTTCATTCCCCCGGAAAATGTCCGGATCTTGTGATTTGCTTCTCCCTCCAGATTGACAAGCCGCAGAAGTGATTCCGTCTTTCTCTTTGCGAATCTCGGCTCCAGCCCCTTGATCGAGGAGATATACAGCATAAAATCCTTTGCCGTAAATCCGGGAGTATAGCCAAATTCCTGAGGCAGATATCCCAGCAGTTCCCGGAAATCCTCCCCCATGCCGACCGTATTTTTCCCATCCAGTTTCACCTCTCCCGCCGTTGGCTCCACGATTCCGCATATCATCTGGATTAATGTGGTCTTTCCTGCGCCGTTTGCTCCCAGGAATCCATAGATTCCTTCCGTCAGCACCGTGCTGACCTCCTCCACGGCAATCTTATTTTTAAATTGTTTAGACAAACGTTCCAATGTTAATTGCATCTACGTTTCCTCCTCCAAATATGTAACCAATTTGCACAGCAAATTGATTGCCTGCTGAATGTAACCACTTGCATAGCAAGTGATTGCGTGCCCGCCATCTGCGAAGCAGATTTTAAATGCGGGCAATACCCCTATTTTTCTTACATCGTTTACCGGGCAATATTAAATTTCAAAAGTCTTTTCATTTCCCATATCACACCCAGGGCTGACACTCCCCCTGCCAGAATCCAGTTTCCCGCATACGCTGTCTCAAATGCCCGATTTCCGCCTGCTTTTAGCAGGATCATTGCAAAGGTCAGAAGGATTCCCCAGGTCATGCAGTAAAGCATGGTATTTTCCTCTGTCCTTCGGTTCAGGATCGCCAGGCAGCCGAGGCACATCAGGTTATAGGGAACCAGCGCGTACAGAAGAGCCTGCCACAGATATACTCCTTTTCCGAAGTTGAGAACTGCCGCCGCGCAGGCCAGAATCACGAAATCTGCGGCTCCGGATACCAGGAGACGGATGAGCAGGACCTTCTGCAGAGAGTGCTTTGCCGTCATCTGCAGTTCCAGCATCCCCGGCTGAAATACATCACACAATACATTTGCATCCGCCATGAACAGTACCGGGCCGGAGATGGCTACAAAGGTCAGAAGCCAACTGTCCGGATCCGCCGCCCCGGACAAGATCATCCAGAGGAACAGCCCGGTAAATAAAAATTTCATTCCCCAGAACTCTTTCCGTATAAAGCGGAGTTGATTTTTGAAAAACTGCAGGTTTGTCATTCTCTGCTTTTCCGGGTGGAACGAGATTTCCTTCGCCCTGGCAATGGTTTCCTCCAATCCTGCGGTTCTGTATCCCGGAACGTGAACGGATGTCAGACATTTTTTTAATTTTCGGTTTTTCATGGTGATTGCTCCTTTCTTGATTTGGTTTCTCCATTCTTCATTGCCCTTCACTCCTGTAAATCCAGCCTGTTCCTTAACTGCTTTTCCGCATTTTTCAGCTTATAGCGCACGGTCGATGCAGGGATTCCCAGGATCCTTGAGATATCCCGGAGCCTCAGCTCCTGATAATACCTCAGAATCACAATGTCCTTTTCCGTCTTTTCCAGAGTGGACAGGGCATCCATGACCATCAGCCTGTCCAGGAAATCATCCGCATGATCCGGCGCCGTTTCCTCAAAATCCCGCAGTTCCTCCACACAAGTTTCCTTTGGCTTCCTGAAATAATTCCTGATCAGATTTCCGGCAATCACATAGAGATAATTTCTGATTTTCCCATAATCTCGATAATTGTCCAGATTGTTCAGAAATTTCAAAAACACTTCCTGCGTGATATCCTCCGCCGCCTGACGCTGGTTCAGATGATAATAACAATATTTGTAAATGGATTCATAGTTGTCTGTGATTAGCTTTTCCAGATATCCGTCCTTGTACAAAATGTGATTCAGTAAACTGCCGGCAGACATGTGGGCCCCACTTCCTCTCTTTTGAGATGCATCGTAACTACTCAGCACAGGATAGCGCATTTACTGCGCTATCCGTACGATAACCTATAAACTACAAGAACAATCCCCATTGCCGCAGGCAATTTTCATGGGATTGCGGGCGTATCTGCGAGGGTACTGAGCAGATATGATGCATCTATTATATATAACAATCTATGGAGAGAAAAAAACAACTTTTTTAGCAAAATTTATTTTTTGTCGAGAAAAACGGCATTGCTAAATTAAGTTCCCTACTTGACAATAGCTATCAATCGTGCTATTATTCGTTTTGTGAATATTTATTGCGAATATTCGCAAATACAATTCAAAAGAAAGGAGAAGTGAAACTATGCCGTCAAAGCCAGTCCTTTCGGACGCTGATAAAAAAGCAATCCGCAAAAAGCTGAAA
>VSNK01000292.1 GCA_009774255.1 Faecalicatena sp. | reverse complement strand
GCCCGAAACCCTCCGACCACATCAACCTCCGGGATCGCACTGAAATACCCGGCTGTCATTCCATCCGATATCTTATCTTCTTTTATTTTTATAGATTCATCAAACAATACGATATCTGTATGAAATTCTCTTAATCCCTCATACAATGCCTCTTCCTTAGAGAACAAAGCCAGACTGATTTTATCCGCGTATTTTTGCTGGAATATTTTTGCCAGCCTGTCCATAAACTCTATATCATGATCCAAAACAGCCACTTTTATCTTCATCACAATTGCCTTTCTGAGAGCGTTTCAAAATTCTTACGACGTTTTATCGCTATTATTATATGTTTTAGCGTAGTAAATTGCAATAGTAATTCACTTATAATTAGCAAGTATACTTGTAATGTCGGTTGTTGCAGTCACACTGGTTATACTGATGGGCGCTCGCAGGCCATGTGGCAGATAAAAACAGGCTTTTCCAATAAAAATCTCAAATCACTTTACTAATACAAACATAGTGTGAACTGTGACTAAAGAACTGTATGAAAATAAGCTGAATAGATTATGCCGGATATTTAAGTTATTTTCATACAGTTTTTAGTATTTATTCAGGAGGTGATATCCCATTATGGATATACTAGGCAAAATCGTTCAATACCGTATGGAACGCAATTGGTCTGAATATCAATTGGCTGAAAGGTCTGGGCTTACGCAGTCTACAATTTCGTCCTGGTATCGTAAAAATATGCTTCCTACGATCCCATCTCTCAGCAAAATCTGTGATGCCTTTGGAATTACATTGTCTCAATTTTTTCTGGAAGACAATGATAATGTCACACTTCTCAATGATCAGCAAATCCAATTGCTCCACCATGCTTCTAAACTGGAACCCAAACAATATGAAGCACTGATCCAATTTCTAAAGCTTCTATAAAAATGATTCGGTAACATGGAATTTTTGCGGCTGTTCAAAACAGGAAAGCGCATCGACTGCGCTTTCCATATGAAATATTTACAGCCCTAAAGTGTGCGGTAACTTCTAATTGCATTCCATATCCATCAATTCCTCAATACTGTAAATGTTTGATTTTCGTATCGTACCTGTCGGATAATCAAAAATCAATGTTTCTCCCATCACATCACAGAGATATGGCAATTCGGCCAGCACCTCACATTTTTCATTTAAAAGCTGTCCGGAGCAGTACCCGTCTGCCGTTATGTACTGCGCCACGATATAGCCGCCCGCCTGTGTCACATAGGTCAGGTATGTGTCCTTTTTCAGCCGGGCAATCTCTTTTCCCGTTTCTGCATCATATGCCACCGGCGTTCCGTGCAGAGGGGATTCGATCCGCAGATTGCCGACAAAAAACTCTTCGTCCAGTTCTCCGAATATATTTCTGCCTGGTTCTTCGTCTGGTTTTTCAGAAGAATCTTCGCCAGATTTCCCATTCGTTTTTTCTTCCGGCTTTTCAGAAAATTCTCCATTAGATTCTCCATCTGTTTTTTCTTCTGGCTTTTCAGAAAATTCTCCATTAGATTTTCCATTTGTTTTTTCTTCCGGCTTTTCAGAAATTTTTCCGATATTCGTTTCCTCGATCAGTTTTCCATTTCTTGCGGAATAAACGGAAATGTTACCATTGTCATATGTAACTTTCAGACATGACTCCTCCCCATCTCTGATGAACTGCTGGTTCAGCACATGCTCCGGCTCTGAGAGAAAGACCTCCTGTACAAGAGTTCCCTCCTTATCATAAATTCGGAACTGGTCATAGGAAAAGAGCATCACCGTCTTTTCGTCAGAACTCACTCTTGCTTCATCATGCGCATAGGCAGGATCATATAAAAACAGTTCCGAATCCGAATGTTCTTCATTCCGCATAATTCGCACCACAGGCTTGTCCATGCTGCCAATCACAGCCATCTTTTCCGTAATGCCGGCAAGATCATTTCGCCCCTCTTCCTCACAGGAGGATATTAATTGTGCTTCCGAATTGAAAAAATAAATCCCATTTTCTGACGCCGCCAGAGTATGGTGCTCACATCTGGCAAAACAGAGAATATTTTCCTCCATAGTCACAAGCGGTATCTGCTCTCCTGTATCCGGATCTATTCTCACCAGAATATGATCCGACTGCACATAGATTCCACTCTCATCCGTCTGCACCCGAAATGCAGATTCTGACTGAAATCCGCCCTTTTCTGCCTCCTTTTCCAGATCAATAATCACAAATTTGGACTCCTCCTGGTCAGATGCGGAAAAAGCAAAATATTTTCCGGAAAATCCACCCTCAAAATGTGTGTACTCAGATCCTTTATTGTAAATGATGATCTCTTTTTCCTGGTTCACCAAATCATACATATGGATAGAACCATCCCGAAAGCTCACTCCCATCCAGGAGGCGTCCTGATTTAACGCAAAAAGATTATCACCGATCGCAAGATTCTGCTGCTTTCCTTCAAAATCAATTTTACACTTCACTTTACCTGTTCTGACATCATACACCGTGGCAAATGAATCCCCCTCATAAATACCTGCGGCACAGCTTCCGTCCGCGGAAATAGCGATTGAGGCGGCTGCGGCTCCTGTCCATAACTCGCGTCCCGCCTCCACGTCATATGCCTTGATGCCGCCCTTTCCGGCATATAATATGGTATTGCTGTCCGAAAATTTAATTTCTGACAGAGCAGATTTTTCCACGGGAAGCTCCGAAATTACTTCCGCAGTGTCCGTATCAAAGATAAGAACAGACTGTCCGCATAAAGCCGCTCCATTTTTCCCTTCAGGAGAAATGGCCAGATAAAGCGGAGGGGACGGCAGCTCAATTGTTTTATATCGTTTATATCCGTCAGACAGATCGTATACTCCCAGTGCTTCTGTGAGCACCTTCTGAGCCCCCGGGACGTGCTCCGGCCTCCACTGTTCCGAAGAGACAGCTATTACCTCGCGCGCTCCATCGACAGCAGCCTCCACATTTCCTTGATTCCAGGCTTTTTGTGAAGCTTCCGTAAGATTAATCCAGTTCTCCGTCATCTGCATTCTTTTCAGGCCGATAAAGGAAGCCGCCCCGCCTGCGACGAAAAAAACAGAGAAGAATACAGAGGCCAAAATGCGTTGTCTTTTCCATCGGCGCACTCGCGGGTCCCTTTTCCGCAGATTCAGAAAATCCTCCCTCATCTCATCGGCAGTCTGATATCTCCGGTCCGGGTTTAGATTCATTGCTTTCGAAATAATGCGCACAACCTGGGGACTGAATTTTCTGTCAGAAAGCCGTACCACCTCTTTTGCATTTTTTGAAGGCCGGTTTCCTTCCAGCAAATGATACAGCGTCGCACCAACACTATAGATATCCGAACGGACATCCGGGTTGACCACCCTCTTTCCGGATGTGCCGGAAAAAGATTTCCGCGGGAGGACGGATGAGGAATCGTATCTATATGCTGCTCCTGGTAATGCCTCGGAGAAATTTATCCGCTGTGCTCCCGGTGATGCTTCGGTGGAATTTATCCGCTGTACTCCCAGTGATGCTTTGGTGGAATTTATCCGCTGTGCTCCCGATGATGCTTCGGTGGAATTTATCGGTGCTTCTGCCAGTGTCAATGTCAATGAGTCATCACTCAGGTCGGAATCTGTTCCGGATAGCTGCAATGTAACGGTGATGTCTGTATCTTCTTCCTCCAGCCTGTCATTTCCGGTGTTTTCCTCAACAGAATAATCAAGTCCATAATGTTCCGGAGAAGCGTAACCCGGACTGCATCCGATTACATTTTCTTCACCGAGCGCAAGCGCAATGTTAAAATCAATCAAGTAAATATCGCCCTGTATGGTACGCATAAGATTTGCCGGTTTTATATCACTGTGTACAAATCCTCTCGGCGGATCGCCGTGTGTGGGGCTGTGCAGATAAGAAAGCGCATCCAGAAGCTGGCAGGCCCACCGAATCACCTGCGGCTGCGAAAAGGTTTCTCCTCTTTTCAATGCTTTATCAAGACTTTCCCCTTCGATATAGTCCATTACCGTATAGACCTCTTCTCCTTCCACAAAGAAGTCATATACCCTCGGAATATATGGATGGCTCAGTTCTTTCAAAATGTCTACTTCGCGGCGCAGCAAATCCTGGCTTACTCTCAATTTTCGTTTATCTTTTTTCAGCACCACCTTCTTGTCCAGCCGGAGATGCCTTGCCAGATAAACACTTCCGCCGCCTCCGGATCCCAGTTTATCAATCAACTCATACGTTGATGCAATTATTTGCAGCATATGTACCTTTCTTTCTGTTGCACTATATTCGGTAATTCAAAATCCTCGTATCTATGATTTGTCCGTCTTGCCCGTCAAAAGCTCTTGTTTCCCGTATTCCTCATCCAGCTTTATATTCAGGCGGATTCGCTTTATATACGAAATAGCATAGTACACGATTCCCAATACCAGAGAACATGCCGAAATGATCATTCCTCCATAAAACATAACCTCATTTGTCACCCAATCCATAATCCATTCTCTTTCTTTATATATTATCGTTATTATTATACGTTAAATCGTATCATTTTGCAATATATTATTTGAGAATAGATTTTAGTACTATTCACAGAAGTAAAGGGATGTTTGAATGCGAATAACTCAAAAAGAACTGTCCTATGAAGTGGGATATGTCATTTTCTACATTTCTGCACAAAACAGAATCTTCATATGACACCATTTTCACTCCCTGTGACAGTTCTTCTTCACTTAATTATTCGACATTAGATTAATATTTTTCAGAGCAACGTTTCCAGACTAATATTCCGCATGTACCAAAGGCAAACATAGCAGCCAATATCCACAACATCACTGATGAATCATCCCCGGTCTGAACGCTGGTATTTCTCGAAGTATTGCCGATGTTTGCTGTTCCTGACGGAACTGCCGCGCCTGCTGCGGCTGTCGTTCCCGACGGTGCCGCTGTGCTTGTCGGGGTTGTTACGCTTGTTGTACCCGATGGCTGTGTCGTCGCTTCCAGTGTTGGCGACGTTGTGGGGGATGTAGGAGTTACAGGCTTGCCCGGCTTTGGTTTACTTGTTGTACCTGAGCCTCCTGAATTTGTTTTTTCCCTCACCGTAAGATCCGTATCCACAGAACCATATGTATAATTCATGGTAACCGTATGTTTGCCGGCAGAAAGTGTATTCAGATATTTTGTCGTAAAGGTTAGAATCGTGGAACCGCTTTCCAGAGTGTAATTACTGGGATTTACCAAAACATTATCCACATAGACACTCTCAAAATCTTCCAATGCACCCGTACATTTGATCGTCGCGCCGTCACGGTCACCCTTTGTATAACTATAGTCTGTTACTTCCGGTACGATTTTCAATTCTTCTTGTGTCCAATCAAATTCGGTAAGATCAAGCTCCCATGCCGGATAATACACTGTCATACCATCTTGATCTTTCTTTGTTGTGTTGAACCATATCTTTTCTCCGTAAGAAGTTACGGCTAAGGCTTCGACATAAACATGTGTCGGAGGGTTCTTCATAGACCCATTTTGTTGTAGCTTGTTTACAACTTTTTTTAATTCTCTTGCCGCTACATCTTTATTTATGGTTACAGTACCTCCCGCCATATCCTGAGTTACTGCATCTCCCTCCAGGTAAGCAATCCTATTTATTGTATCGAATCCTGTAGAGAACTGTATATGGTCAATATCTTGCAGCGCACAATAATTTGTTCCATTCTTAAAAGAAAAAATGAGATCCTGATTTCCATCAAATTTAATCGACTTCTCTTCAGCCTGCCACAACTCACTACTGATTGGAATCTCTATAGTAAACTTACTGTAGCTGAGAGTATCATCTCCATCAATCAGCCTGAATTCTAAATATACCTCATAATTTCCCTGGTTTGTCCAAAAAAAATTCAAATCTGAATCATATAATTCTATCCATGACAACGGAGAGTACACTGCAAAACTTCCATCCAATCCCAAAGAATGTCCAATATGATGTCTAGACCCCTGATTTTCGTTACTATCGTCTGCCTTAAACCATAAAAAAAACTCCAAATCATCTGCGTTATAATCGCCTAAATCAACAGGAATCTTCAGCATGCCTCCCTCCCATGTAACAGATTCTGTTGTTACTCTTGGTTTGCCATCTGCCGGTTCGCTCGATGCAGGCGCCGAATCCAATAAAGCGCTTGACTCCACATCCTCATTTTGTATTTCTGATGTTTCTGATGTTTCTGTTAAAGTTTTTTGGGATTCTGTTGAATTTCCCTCAGATTCTATTGATGTTTCCTCTGCCTCTGTTGGATTCTCCTGAATTTCTGCTTCTGACTTATCCAATGTACTGTCTTGAGTTACCTCGTCTTGGGGCTTCGAATCCTGGCTTTCCGCTCCCAACGATTCCACAGATGGATTTCCCATATCTGAATTGTCTGCATCAGGCTCTTCCGCAAAAGCAGGCAGAACCGCGGAACATATAATTGCGGCAGACAAAAACAAAGCTCCCAAACTTTTCCCATGTCTTTTTCCTTTTTTCATTGTCCTTTCTTCCTTTCGTAGAATTGTAAATATTTATTATCATATATATTATACGATATCACGTTTTTCTTTGCAATATTTTTTTACTGATATTTTAGCATATTGTGATTGCCTGTTATTGTTCACACGGTGTCTTGTACTCAGCTGCAAGGCATCCGGCCAATACAGTGGTGGGTCGAGCATCCAGCCCGCCTACACTCCATTCCAGTCCGTCCTAAATAAGAGTCACAAGCGCTTAGGACCGCCGTCAGGCGACTTTTCAATGGGCTGGAAGGTTACAGTTCACGGCCGGTTAGCC
>VSNK01000291.1 GCA_009774255.1 Faecalicatena sp. | reverse complement strand
GATTATGATATGGATTGTTATGGATTAATACAGGAGGTAAGTAAACTCGAAAAAAATAGAGAGGCCGTATGGCATGAATTTTCTGATGTAGAATAAAAAGTAAAAAAATCCCCTAAAAAAACAGATTACAACCGAAAGTGTCAGAATTCTCTTATAAGAATTCTGACACTTTCTCTTTTTAAATTCCCTGCGTTCCGCGAGAAAGAGAGGCTCCGCGCAAAAGCGAGGCATGATGAGGCGCAGGCATTGTATATAAGCGGCGTGATGATTGCCGGTAACATCTACCTTACTCTTTTCGTCCAGCACGCCCATATCGAATAGCATAGTCGAATTATATACCATTATGCGATATTTACAATATGATACTATTCATTCGTGAGCACATAAGCGATCAGCAGATCCACCATACGCCCATAGCTTTGCACTCCTGCGCTCTGTCCGTTTGCTTTCAGGTATGTATCATTCACTTTATCGGCAACCTCCGCCACAGCCCCGTCATAATAATCCCAAAACCTGGAATTTTCCCGCAGGTCTGCCTCCACGGCTTCATCCAGTTCCGCCCTTATCTCCTGCCAGTCCTCCGCCGCGCTCCGGCGCAGGGCATTCATGCCGTAGGTCCATCCCAACAGATATCCGCTGTACTGAAAGTCCCGGTTTCCGGATTCTGTACATGCCAAAAACGCGATGAAATTGGCTTCCTCCTCCTGCATAAATCCCCGCAGATGAGATAATTCATGGCAGAGTGTAAATGGAATATAATAATCTGCCATATCCGCATTGTAATTTGCTTCTATGGTAAATGGCGAGTAGACTCCGGAAAGTCCCTGATAAGACAGGATTTCCGAGACACAGACCGGCTTCGGATGAGGATAATAACCTTCCATATACGGATACTCTTCCGCCAGCTCCGACATTGCCTGCACTGCGGTATCCCCCAACACCTGCAGAGTCATTTTCCCGTCTTCGCCCGCAGACATTTGCAGATTCGTTTTCCCGCCTTCACCCGCAGACATCTGCAGATTCGTTTTCCCATCTTCACCCACAGGCATCTGCAGAATCATCGCGCCATCCCCGCCGCGTTCCACCTGCCCCGCCAGGGCATTGACCTTCTCCGTCAGCCAGACGCAGACTTCCCTCAGTTCTTCCACGGTATACTGCTCTTCCACAAGGCCGGCCTTCTCCGAAAAGGATTCCCGCTGATAATTGATGCCGCAATTGGCCGTATATAAAAACAAAAGCACGGAGGCCGTGAGAAATACTCCCGAGATCCAGCAAAGCACATTTTCTCCTCCATGACCAAATCGTACGGTTCTCACAGCGGCACGGACTCCCGTAACAGGAATCAGGATCAGCAATACATACAGTCCGATCTCCACAATCGAAAAAGGTGCCAGACCCGTGACTCGCCCTATGGAGGCAGTCAGCTTCTGGTAAATATGTACTGCGTACCATTCCGCAAATCCCGGTTCTTGCCTTGCGCACACCATCAAAATTCCGGCCGCCGCAAGAAATACACAGGCTGTCAAAAGCCGGTTTTCTATTGTCCCTCTCCGCTTTTCCTCTTTCATCTTATGCATCCGTCCTTTTTCGGTTTCTGCTCTGAACGGCACATCGCCTCCCCGTCTGCTGCCATTCTGAATCGTTATACATATTATAAACAATCCCTCGCAGTATCTCAATATGTTATCTGTTGGAAATCTCAGGAATACAGTAGCAAAAAAGAGGCATGGACTCTAATACGTCAAAATAAGGAGCTACAGAAAAAGAGAGGCTGCGCCCAGGCCTCTCTTTTTAATACGGTTCACTACCGCTTGATATCGTAATTCATATTCATCAGATTCCGGATTGCCGCCACGTCATCCGTGATATTTCCGTCGCCCCGGATCGTGTGCTTGATCACACTGCTCGCCACTGCAAAATTCACGATATCCATAGGCTTATAATCATTCATCATGGCATAAATGAGCCCGCTGGCAAATGCGTCTCCTCCGCCTACACGGTCGAGGATATTGAAGGTAAACAGTTTGCTTTCAAATGTATGTCCCTGATACCACATATATGCTTTCAGACTGTTCTCACTTCCGCTGTGCGCGTAGCGCACATGCCTCGCGATGCATTTCAGATTCGGATACCGTTCAATAAATGCGCGGAACACCTCATCCTGCTGCTCATAAGCGGGCTGCAGCGGGACACCATCCTTTACATCTCCTTTTGTATGATCCGCCTCATCCTTCCATAGATGATACGGCTCGATTCCCAGCAGCACATCCACATAAGGCAGACACTGGGTGCAAAAATCTCTGGCTTCATCCCAGGACCAAAGTGTGCTGCGGAAATTCCCGTCAAAGCTGACAGTCATTCCCTTTTCCTTCGCCACCCTAAGACTGTTCATGATCAGCTCCTTACAGCCCTTCGACAGCGCCGGTGTGATTCCGCTCAGATGAAGCCACGTAAAGCCTTCCAGCAATTCATCCAGATCCACCGTGTCAAAATCAAATTCCGAAATGGCACTGTGCTGTCTGTCATACGTCACCTTGCTTGCCCGGATTCCAAATCCTGTCTCCAGATAATAGCTTCCCAGCCGATGCGTCGGCGTCTGCTCCGGTGTGCTTAAGATCACCGGCGTACAATGCACATCGTTGCTCCTGAGCATCCTGACCGCGCTCTTTCCCAGGCTGTTGTCAGGCACCACCGTAAAAAATGTACTGTCAATTCCCAGATTCGCCAGCGCCAGCGCAATATTCGCCTCACTGCCTCCATAGCTGGCCTCAAAACTGGTTGCCACCCGGATTTTCTCGTAATTCGGAGGTGTTAAACGGAGCATGATCTCACCGATCGTGATAAATCGATTTTCCAGATCATTTCCCGCAAGTAAAGGATTCCCATGTTCCATAATGACTCTCCTCTCATCATACGTTAGGAGTTGCAGAAACATAACTGACATATCCGAAGAAATATCCTGCGCAATCTGTATCACTTATTTTTCTACAACTCCTTACAGGCCGCACCTTCACCAGGTGCACCCTGTATCACCATTATACCCCTGAATATGCCGCAAATCCCGCATCAATCGGCAGTACAACGCCTGTTATGGCACTTGCCGCCCTGTCGTCACACAGGAAGAATACGCCGCCTAAGAGCTCTTCGCTGTCCACAAACCGTCTGGTCGGTGTTCCGTTGAGAATTTTCTCGGAACGAGCCGTCGGTGTTCCGTCTTCATTGAACAGCAGCGCCCTGTTCTGGTTCGATACCAAAAATCCCGGCGCAATCGCATTGCAGCGGATTCCGCTTCCTGCGAAATGAGTTGCCAGCCACTGCGTAAAGTTCGAAATAGCTGCCTTTGCCCCCGAATATGCCGGGATCTTGGTCAGCGGGATATAGGCATTCATGGAAGAAATATTCAGGATACAGCCCGATTTTTTCTCTACCATATCCTTTGCAAATGTCTGTGTCGGAAGCAATGTCCCCTGAAAATTCAGCTTGAATACGAAATCCACGCCGCCCGCGTCCAGGTCAAAGAAGGTCTTCTGCCCCTCCTTTGCCTCATGCTGGTACTCATTGTCTGTGGTGGCTCTCGGGTTATTGCCTCCTGCTCCATTTACCAGAATATCACAGCTTCCCAAATCTTTCAATACCTGTGCGTGTACTGTTTCCAGAGCCTCCGGTTCCAGCACATTTGCCTTGTAGCCTTCACAGATATATCCTTCCGCCTTGCACTCCTCCGCCAGCTTCTTTACCGCGTCCTCATTCAGATCCAACGCCGCCACCTTCGCGCCTGCCTGCGCGAATGCCTTCGCCATCGTCCCGCAGAGCACACCGCCCGCGCCTGTCACAACCACTACTTTTCCTGTAAAATCAATATTTAACGGTAAATTCATCATTGTTGCTCCTCCTATCTCTTGATGAAAGCGTCAAAAGTTATTTTGACGCTTATGATACACGGATTTCTCCGCGTTTTGCATTCTCGAAATCCTACAACACCTCAAATCCAAAAAACGTGTTCGTATTGTGGAAGCAAATATCTTCCACGAGCTTTTTCAACTGTTCCTTATCGTCTGGGTATTGTCCGCTTTCCACCCATTCTCCGATCATTTCACAGAGAATGCGCCGAAAATATTCATGCCTTGTATAGCTCAAGAATGATCTGGAATCTGTCAGCATTCCCACAAAGCATCCCAACATCCCGTTATTTGCAAGCTCTGTCAGTTGACTGCGCATCCCGCTGCGGTTGTCATTGAACCACCATGCGCTGCCATGCTGTACCCGTCCCACAATGCCGTCTCCCTGGAAGCATGCGGCAATCGTGACCAGAGCCGTATTGTCATTGGGATTCAGGGAATACAGAATCATCTTCGGCAGCCCTTCATTTTCCGCAAATGCATTGAGCAGCGGTGCCACATTTTCTACTCCGGACTGGCTGTTCACCGCATCATAACCGGTATCCGGCCCCATTTTCGCGAACTGCGGCTTATTGTTATCGCGCAGACAGCCAAAATGAATCTGCATCACCCAGTTCAGATCCGCGTATTTCTTCGCGCACGCAATCGTCACCAGAGTTTTATAGGCATCCGCCTGCGCTTTCTCCGGGCGTTCTCCCTTCATTGCCGCAGCAAATGCCTCTTCCGCCTCTTCCATATCCGGTACGGCATACATACAATAATCCAATCCGTGATCCGCGCACAGACAGCCGCGCTCCGCAAAATAATCAATCCTCACCAGAAGTGCCTTTACCACATCTTCTACATTTTTGATCTCAAATCCACATACCCCGGACAGCTTCCGGATGTACTCCGCATAGCCTGCCTTCTCGATGTTGACCGCCTTGTCCGGACGAAACGCCGGACGCACCTGAATCTCCATCGTCTCATCTTCCCTGATCACCTCATGCCAGTGCAGGTCATCACAGGGATCATCGGTGGTGCAGATTGCTTTCACATGAAATTTCCGCATCAGTTCCCTTGCCGAATACTGCGCCAAAATCTCATTACATTTGTCATAGATTTCATCCGCGTTCTTCTCGGACAATGGCTCCGTAATGCCGAACCCGCGCTGCAGCTCCAGATGGCTCCAGTGATACATGGGATTTCCGATCAGCTTAGGCAGAACCGACGCAAAGGCACGGAACTTTTCTCTCGGATCCGTGTCCCCGGTAATAACTTCCTCCGGTTTTCCTCCAAACCGCATCTGCCTCCATTTATAGTGATCTCCCCCTAGCCAGACCTGCGTGATATTCTCAAATTTTCTATCCTCCGCGATCTCCTGAGGATTGATGTGGCAATGATAATCGATGATCGGCATCCCCTCCGCCGCCTCATGATACAGCCACCTTGCCGTCTCCGTAGAAAGCAGAAAATCCTCATCCATAAATTTTTTCATAGGAATATTCCTCCTGTCGCAATTCCCGCGGTACGGCTTACCGTACATCTCACAGAAGCCGCCGCGGAATTCAACTACGATATCTACTTTGTTACTTTACTTTTCCTTTACCTTTCCTTCCGTGCGTTCCAGCATATCCCAGCAGCCCCACAGATACATGATTCCGAGGGCACGGTCATAAAGTCCGTATCCCGGCCTGCACTTCTCGCCCCAGATATGTCTTCCGTGGTCCGGACGCACGTAACCGGTATAGCCACAGTCGTGATAGGCCCTTACGATCTCCAGGATTCCCGTGTCTCCGTCACAGTCACGGTGGGAAGCCTCCGTAAAGTCACCGTTCGGGTAATGGCGCACGTTGCGGATATGGGCAAATGCGATTCTGTCGCAGTAAGTCCGTACAATATCTGCCACATTATTTTCCTTATTCGCGCCCAGGGAACCGGAGCACAGACAGAGACAGTTGTACTCGTCGTCAACCATACTCAGGAAACGTCCGATAGACTCCTTGTCAACAAGCAGACGCGGAATTCCGAAAATGTCCCACGGCGGATCATCCTGGTGAATCGCCATCTTGATTCCCGTCTCATGGCAGGTCGGCATGATTGCTTCCAGGAAATATTTCAGATTTTCCCACAGCTTTTCCTTTGTCACCGGGCGGTATGCTTCAAACAGTTCATCCAGCTTCGCCATTCTCTCCGGCTCCCAGCCCGGGAAGGTCATGCCGTGCAGGTTATTCAGAATATAATCTGCCATTTCCTTGTAATCATCCTGAATCCGGTCCTTCTCGTAGAACAGCGCCGTGGAGCCGTCCTCCAGCGGATGAAACAAGTCGGTTCTTGTCCAGTCAAAGATCGGCATAAAGTTATAGGTAACTACCTTCACACCAAATTTCGCCAGATTGCGGAGCGTTGTCTTGTAGTTCTCGATATACTGATCTCTGGTCGGAAGCCCGATCTTGATATCGTCATGCACATTCACACTTTCCACTACATCCATGTTGAAGCCCGCGCCCTCGATCTGGCGCCTAGCTTCCTCGATCTCCTCCACTTCCCAGACTTCTCCGGCCTGCTTGTCGTGCAGTGCCCACACCAGTCCGGTCACTCCCGGAATCTGCTTGATCATTTCCGGGGTAATACTGTCGTTTCCTTCGCCGTACCAGCGAAATGTCATTTGCATAATATTTTCCTCCTATAAAAATATTGTATGCCCCTACAGTTCCTTAACTCGGCGGCATATCGTCGGAAGACATCTGTGATTCGTATCGCCTTCCTCCTCAAATCAGTTCTGTGATCACCGGTAATAAATACTATGTTGTATCTGCTCAGTATCCTTATATTTTCAGTACCTTTATATTTATTTCCCGGTTTCTCTTCCATATACTTTTGCATATACTTTTCAGCCGAACTGTTTTGTTATATTTAGTATATCAGGAACTTCTTTTTTTTACGTGGTGGTTACTGCCTGAAAT
>VSNK01000290.1 GCA_009774255.1 Faecalicatena sp. | reverse complement strand
AAAGTGGACAAGGTAATTGAAGTAAATAATTTATATAAATTATACAGTGTAGGTAATTCTGTCGTGCGCGCACTAAACGGTGTAAGCCTTGAAGTCTATCCCGGTGAGTTCTGTGCGATTGTCGGAACGTCCGGCTCCGGAAAGTCTACACTTCTTAATATGCTGGCAGGGTTGGAAAAGCCAACAAAGGGTGAGGTCATTGTCAGCGGACAGCATATGGAAAAATTGAACGAGGATGGGCTCGTAAAGTTCCGCAGGGAAAATGTGGGATTCATTTTTCAGTCGTTTCATCTGATCGGAACAATGAATGCATTGGAAAATGTAGCTCTGCCTTTGAGCTTCCGCGGAGAGGCAAAAGGCTCCCGCATGAAAAAAGCGGACAAGATGCTGGAACTGGTAAATCTGAAAAAGCATAAAAAGCATATGCCAAACCAGATGTCAGGAGGCCAGCAGCAGCGTGTTGGAGTGGCAAGGGCATTGGTGGTCAATCCGAAGATCATTTTTGCAGATGAACCAACCGGCAATCTGGACTCCCATACATCGGAAGAGGTTATGCACCTGATGCAGAAGGTCGTACGGGAACAGAAGAAAACACTGGTTATGGTAACACATGATAATCATCTGGCGACTTATGCGGACAGAGTATTCCATATTATAGACGGTAAGATTGTGAAAATTGTGGACAATCGGAAAAAAGCGCTTGTTTCCGCAGAAGAGTCCTTGGCGGATGCAGACATAGATACATACTAAAGGAAAGAGAGGAACAGGATTCATGAAAAGATGGATGCAATACACAGGAATTTTTCTCAGTCTGACGCTCGCGGCTTCCTGTGTACCGGCAACACAAAGCCAGGCAGGATATGGCGCTGAAAATACATATGCTGCCGCGGCCGGTTTCGCGAATACGGGTATCAGGCTGGCCACGCTGGGAGATACAGAGGCGAATACGGAAAACCCGGAAGCTTCGATAAGCGATTCCGGTCAGACAGCTACACCGACGCCGGACACGGATGCGGATCAGTCAGAGCAAGCTTTGTCTACAATTCGTATATCGGTGGGAAACGGTCAGGCTACGCCTCAATATCAGGCAGGGCAAAAGGTGGAAAAGCTGATGCTCCGTGTGACCAATGGAGGCAGCACGAAGGCACAGAATGTGGTAATCACACCGGTCATTAACGATGCTGCAGAATGGCCTTTTGATATTGACAGTATGAATTACGAAGTGAATCTGCCGGATCTTCTTCCCGGAGAAACAAATACGGAAGCAGTATGGCAGAATCTGAAGGTGCGAGAGGATGTGGAGACCAAATCCTACAAGCTGGTATTTCATATTTCTTATGATGACGGAAAATCCGAATATGAATGTGATAAATCTGTTTACGTAAAAACAGCAGGCACCAAAACGGATGATCCGCAGGAGCCGCCCTATCCTCCTTATCCGCCTACATATCAGATCATAGTGCCGGGCCAGACAACGGATGGCCAGCCCTCTGGCGACCAGCAGGGCAGCCAGCCGTCTGATGGCAGCCAGCAAGGCGGACAGACGACAGAACCGAATGTGCAGGACATTGTCAACAGCGGAGGAGTGTACAACGGCGATGTATCGGCGGTCGGCGGCGGTGGCGGTGATGAGAAGAAAGGTACTCCTCGTGTGATCGTGACCGGATTCAGTACGGAACCGGGAACGGTAAATGCGGGAACCAATTTCCGCCTGGTGGTTCATGTGAAAAATACGTCCACGACAACGGCAGTGTCCAATATGTTGTTTGATTTCCAGGCACCGTCCGCAGGTACGGAGGCTGCCGCGGAGGCACCGGCATTTTTGCCGTCATCAGGTTCCAGCTCTGTTTATCTGGATCGGATTCCGGCCGGAGAGACGAGAGATATTGCCATAGACCTGAATGCCAGGGCAGACTTGACACAGAAGCCGTACAGCATTAACCTGTCCATGATCTATGAGGATGGAAATGCTTCTCAGTATGAGGGAAGCTCCAGCCTTGCGATTCCGGTGTACCAGGCGGCCAGATTTGAATTCAGCGACATTGAAATCTCACCGGCAAGTATCGAGGTGGGACAGGAAGCAAACCTGATGTGCAGCTTGTACAACACCGGCCGTGTGAAGCTTTACAATGTAAAAGTAAAGTTCGCCGGGGACGGCCTCAGCGCCAAAGAGGTGTTCGTGGGAAATCTGGACTCCGGTGCGACAGGAAGTATCGACGGGATGCTGACCGGGGAATCGGAGATCATGCCCGGAACGAAATGTAAAATGATCGTGACATATGAGGATGAATCCGGAAATGCGTCCTCCACGGAAAAGGAATTTGAGCTTGTGGTTACGGCTGCCATGGAAATGGATATGGGCGACATGGAGATGATGGGGGAAATGCCTGTGGAGGAGAAGGGATTTCCTGTAATACCCGTTGCGGTCGGGGCTGCCATTGTATTAGTTGTGGTTGTGGCCGTGGTTCTCACACGCAGAAGGAAGAAAAAACGGGCATTGGCAGAAGAGGAGGATTTAGCAGATGAGGTGGATCGATTTACTGAGGATGAGTAGCGGAAACCTCAAAAAAAGAAAACTCAGAACCTTTCTCACAATTCTGGGCGTGGTGATCGGCACGGCGTCTATCGTAGTGATGATCTCCCTTGGGCTCGGGCTGCAGCAGTCCATATACAAGGAGATTGAGCGCTCCGGAGGCATGACGGCCATCACGGTGACCGGACAGGATGTAGGAAGCAGGATGTTCTATACCTACAGCGACTCGGAGCAGGGAGAGGCGACGAAATATGTCACAGATGAAACCATCAAGGAACTGGAGGAACTCGAGCATGTAAAAAGCATTACCCCGTCCCTCACTATGAGTTCGGTCATTTTGTGCAAAAATTATTATGGATATATCCAGCTGGTCGGCATGACTCCGGATGAACTGCAAAGACAGAATATGGAGCTTGTGGAAGGAAGCCGCATGCCGGAAAGTGATTCCGCGAACCTGGAACTGATATTCGGAAATTTTGTGCCGATGGATTTTTATGAAAAAGGTTCCAATCGGGGATACTGGGAGACGCAGGAGTTGCCGGATATCGATTTTATGAATGATCCCATGTTTTTGATACTCAGCCAGGATGATTATTTTAATTCACAGCAGGGCAATAGTTCCGGGGGCCTTGGACAGGAAGGGAACAGCACACCGGTGAAGGCACCGAAGAAATATGTGGTGCGCGCCAGCGGAATGCTGGACGGAGGAATGGAGACCTACAGCAACGGTTCTTATAACGTGTACTGTGATATCTGGACTTTAAAATCCATGCTGCAGAAGGAATACACGGGGAAAGCGATTCCGGGACAGCCAACGACGCAGACGGGAAAGCCGTATAAGTTTTTTGCCTACACGAACGCCATGATACAGGCGGACGATATAGACAATGTAGAAGATTTGTCTTCCACGATCCAGGAGATGGGTTACCGGGTCAACACCAATGCGGAGTATCTGAAGAGCGCGCAACAGGAACTCGTGATGGTAGAGGCGGTTCTAGGAGGCATCGGCGCCGTATCCTTATTCGTGGCGGCGATTGGAATTGCCAATACGATGATGATGTCCATCTATGAAAGGACAAAAGAAATCGGCGTGATCAAGGTGCTGGGCTGCAGTCTGCGCAATATCAAGCAGATGTTCCTTCTTGAGGCGGCATTTATTGGCTTTATCGGCGGAGTGGCAGGCAATATCCTGAGCTTCCTGCTCTCCTTTGGGATCAATGTTGTGACCGGAAACGGAAGTATGATGGGGCTTGACAGTAATATCTCATACATACCGCTGTGGCTGGTGGCGGCCTCCATGGCCTTTGCCGTGCTGGTGGGAATGGTTGCCGGCTATTTCCCGGCGCTGCGCGCGATGCGCCTCAGCCCGCTGGCTGCGATCAGAAATGAATAATTCCATAGTGAAAGGGGACAGGAAACCTAGGTGGCCTGTCCCCCTTTTATACTCGCGGCAGTGTTAGACGGTGCCTGTCAGCGTCATTCTTCGATCACCTGAATCTCCAGATAGTCGAAATCAATAGAATCTACAAAATTATCCTGATAGAACCTTGCTTTGCTGTGACGCTTGAATTCTGCAATGGTGGCGTCCAGCCAGATCGGCTTGCTCAGGTCAAATTCGTAACAGATGGAATCCAGAGCGTTGAATATTTTGTGCGTGCGCGTATCCTCCGTCTCGTCACAAATGACCGTGTCACGGACCATACGGTTATCTTTCCACTCTTTTCCCCACAAACGGAACATATCATACATTCTCCTTTTATAATACGCGTAAATTCTGGAAATGTACCACGGAACAATAGACAGATCATCAAACGATATTGGCATCATCCAGTAAGTAAAAGTATACCATCAGACACTGAAAAATAAAAGAGAGAAAATTTAATGACAAAAAAGAAAAATTGTGCTATGCTGTTTAACAATGTAAAGTAGTAAAGGAGAAGAGAAATGAAAAGTGTTTTAGACAGAATATTTGTGGACGGACTCGGGGGGATGGCGCACGGCCTGTTCGCTACTTTAATTATTGGAACGATTATACAGCAGATCGGTACATTTGTGGGCGGGGACACGGGCGATCTGATCTATCTCGCCGGGAAAATGGCAGCGGCCATGACCGGAGCAGGAATAGGCGTAGGCGTTGCCAGGAAATTTCAGGCAGATCAGCTTGTGATTGTGTCTGCGGCCACGGTGGGCATGATCGGGGCTTTTGCCGGTAAGTTGCTCTCAGGCGAGGTCATGCAGGATGGAGCGATGGTCTTTGCAGGACCTGGGGAGCCTTTGGGAGCGTTTGTTGCTGCTTATGTGGCAATCGAAGTGGGAATACTGATCAGCGGAAAAACAAAGCTGGATATTATCCTGACACCGCTTGGGTGCATTGGAGTGGGGGCAATTGTCGGAATATTTGTGGGGCCGCCCATTTCCAGATTTATGTCATGGCTCGGTTCTCTGATCAACTGGGGGACAGAGCAGCAGCCATTACTTATGGGAATTGTAGTATCCGTGCTGATGGGGATGATCCTGACCCTTCCGATCAGTTCGGCAGCATTGGGAATCATTCTGAATCTGTCCGGACTTGCCGCAGGGGCGGCTACGATTGGCTGCTGCTGCAATATGGTTGGCTTTGCGGTGGCAAGTTTTCGGGAAAATCGTTTCGGAGGGCTGTTGGCTCAGGGAATCGGAACCTCCATGCTGCAGGTTCCGAACATCGTGCGCAGGCCTTTGATCTGGCTGCCGGCGATTCTTTCCAGCGCGATTCTGGGTCCGGTGGGAACGATGCTGCTTCATATGACAAGCAATGCCACCGGGTCCGGCATGGGGACAGCAGGCCTGGTGGGACAGATAATGACATGGCAGGTCATGACTCAGACAGAGGATCCTGCCATTGTTCTGGTCAAAATTGTTGTGATCCAGATACTGCTGCCGGCATTGCTTACACTTGCGATTTCGGAGTTCATGCGTAAGAAAAAATGGATTCGTTACGGAGACATGGGACTGGAGCTGTAAATTTTGTTTCAGAGCCGCCCGGGCGTTCATATAAACGATCAGCATACATAAATTATGCATGAAATTTGAATAAAAAGAGAATATTGTTGAATAGATAGATTGAACATGGTATGATAGAGTTACATAAGGGCCGTTTGTAGTGATGATTCAGGAGCAGGCCGCAAAAGTATACGAAAGCGAAGGAGGTGATTAGTTGAGGGGAGAACAACAGATGCAGGATGCAATCAGGAATTATGAAGATGTAGACAGTTGGAAGACCGTTATTTTCCTGTACAATGCAGCCTTGAAGGAAGTTGGGACCAAGCTTGAGATATTGAATGATGAATTTCAGCACGTACATAAATATAATCCGATCGAACATATTAAAACGCGCATAAAAACACCGGAGAGCATTGTAAAAAAGCTGAAACGTTCCGGACGGGAGACTTCCATTGTAAATATGGTAAAGTATATTAATGATATAGCAGGTGTCCGTCTGATCTGTTCTTTTACCTCGGATATCTACCAGCTTGCTGAAATGATTGGAAATCAGAGTGATTTGAAAGTATTATCGATCAAGGACTATATTAAAAATCCAAAAGAAAGTGGATATAAGAGTTATCATATGCTTGTTTCCGTACCGATATTTTTATCTGACAGTGTTGTGGATACAAAGGTCGAGATTCAGATCAGGACAATCGCGATGGATTTCTGGGCAAGTCTTGAGCATAAGATTTACTATAAATTCGAAGGAAACGCACCGGAATATATCAGCCGGGATCTGCAGGAGTGTGCACAGATGGTTGCGGAACTGGATGATAAGATGCTGTCCCTGAATGAGGCGATTCAGGCATGTCTGGATGATAATATATAGGCTGTCAGGTGACAGCCTTTTTTTCATTCTATAGGAAACTTCTCCGAATTTTCCTATAGAACAAAAACCCTCCGGGGATGCACACTGCGGCGTACAAGGTAGATGTCGCGGTGCGACCGCCGCAGGCGCGAGTTTCGCAGGCGAAACTCTTGGTTCTAAAAGGGAAGTTCTTTCCATAAAAAGGGAGGATGCCGGGTGATTGATGTCTCAATCCCCGGCATGTATTATGAAAAAGTTTATTCAAATAATCTTCTGGCGTCTACGTTAGTATCAAATAAGTATCTTTATTTGATAGATTCAGTATAGACATGAGAAATGAAGAAAACATGATGATTAAATGAAGGTTTTTTAAATGATAAATGAACAATTTGTGAACTGCTATTTTTAGGGAAGAATGAGAAATTGATTTAGAAAAAAGTAAGAAAAGGAAGGAAAAATTTATCCGCAGGCCTCTTGGAAACTATGGAAGATTATGCTATCCTAAGG
>VSNK01000029.1 GCA_009774255.1 Faecalicatena sp. | reverse complement strand
TCCTCCAATATTTTTCTCTATTGTACTTGAAATTTGGAGGAAATGCAAAAAAACTTTTCCGGTTTATCCGGGTTAGGATATAAGAGTTATTGTCGCTCCCTACGCGGGAGCTTGGATTGAAATCGCTATGATAAGCAATCTGTCAGACGGAAATTTCGTCGCTCCCTACGCGGGAGCGTGGATTGAAATATTTTTGGTGGATGTGCCATATGTCCAGGAATAGTCGCTCCCTACGCGGGAGCTTGGATTGAAATTCGATGGTCTGTCCGGAATGGAGGACAGCTATTGGTCGCTCCCTACGCGGGTTAATAGTAGAGGGTGATACGATGTATCCGCTAGAAATCAAGAAAGGAAAAGCCTCTGTTCATTCATATAAGAATTTTAAGGTGTTGGATAAGTTTAAAATGAAGTTGCAGTCGGGTATCATCATATGCATGGCAATGAATTGATACCATACAATCGTAAGACGTGGTATTTTCCGGTGTCTGCGCTGTGAAAAGTCCCCGATTTCCATAAAAATACTCAAAAGCAAACAGGATGTTGAAAAAAGACCGCCCACCCGGGCGGTCTATAACCATCAAAAGCAAAAACACTACCAACGACGATTTTCAATATCAACAGAATAAAATAATCAGCTGTGATGCCAGCACCACCGCGATCAACGCGATCGGATAGGTTGCCGCATATGCGGCCGCGATATCCTCCGTACCGGCCATATTGATCAGGGTTCCCAGCGCAGGTGTACTCGTCATACCGCCGGTAAGCGATCCCAGGTTATTGAGCAGAGGCAGCTTCAGTATGTTCTTTGCCACAACAAACCCGATGACCATCGGAAGGATCGTCATGATCGCTCCGTAAAGGAAATAGACCGGTTCAAAGTATTGAACGAATTTCGCCCCGCCCGATACTCCCGCTCCGATCAAGAACAGCATCAACCCCATCTCCCTGAGCAGCTTCAGCGTAGAATTCTTTGGAACAATCGAAATTTTTCCAATATGCCCGTAATGTCCAAATACAAGAGCCGTCAGAAGACACCCTCCTGTGGTGGTCAGTGAAAAGTTCCTGTAGATCAGGCTTCCGATCAAAATCCCTACAATTGCTGCCAGCGAAAATGGGAAAAATCCGAATTCATCTACCTCCGTCAGGATCAAACTGTTTTTTTTGCGGCTTTCTCCTGTCTTTGCGGTGATCTTGGCCACTTCATCGTTCATATTTGCGTTCATGATCTTTGGAACGATCTGTACGAACAGAACTACCCCGACCACACCAAACAGATAGGAGATACCATATCCTACGGATACCAGTGCTTCCAGATCGACTCCGACCGCTGCTTTAGACGCGGAAAATGCCGGCGTACTGGTCAGCGCTCCGGAAAGAAGACCTACCATAATTGCCCGGAACTGTTCGTGATCCAGATCCGTAAAGTTCGCTCCAATCATGATACATGCCACACAGGTAACTGCTGCAGCAAGGATGATCACTACTCCCAGCAGGACATAGGATTTAAAGTTCCGTTTCAGATTACCGAAAAAGTTTGGTCCGGCAATAAAGCCGACAGAGGTCACGAAAAAGATCAGTCCCATATTTTCAACAATCTTCAATGCGTCTGAAGCAAAGGTGATATCTCCTGCCATCAGATTATCGGACAGTCTTGTATACAGCAGACATCCATAGACCAGAGCAACGATAAATACTCCCGCAGTTCCGAGATTGATCCCCTTTATGGTAATCTTGCCGATTGCATAGCCGAGCGCAGCAATTGCAAAAACCGAGAACGTAAGAAATACCACGGCCTTTACTGACAATATCCCTCCTAATAACTCCATGTCTTACGACTCCTTTCTAAGGAATTGTATGGAAATATCCTGTGCAATCTACACAGGCTATTTCCTACAATTCCTAATCATCCTTTATGCTCTTCCAGATAAGCGGCACGCCCGCTCTCATACAGGTTATTGCCCTCGCTGTCAATGATAACGACCAGCGGCATATCCTCTACATAAAGCTTTCTCAACGCTTCCGCCCCCAGGTCTTCATAAGCAATCAGCTCCGCTTTTTTGATACATTTCGCAAGTAGTGCTCCTGCCCCGCCGATGGCTCCAAAGTAAACACCTGAATATTTCTTCATGGCATCAATGACTTCCGGAAGTCGCGCACCCTTTCCGATCATGCCCCGCGCGCCTACGGACATCATGGTCGGCGCATAGGCATCCATACGACCGCTTGTCGTCGGTCCTGCGGAACCGATGACCTGTCCCGGTTTTGCCGGAGTCGGCCCTACATAATAGATGGTGGCATCCGTCGGATCAAATGGAATTTTTTCTCCCTTTGCCAGTGCCTCGCACATTCTCTTATGGCCCGCGTCACGGGAAGTATAGATTGTTCCGGTCACCAGTACACTGTCTCCTGCATGCAGTGTCTTTGCAAGTTCCTCTGTCAATGGTAATGTAATCTTCTTTGCTGCCATCTTAGATCACCTCCGATTTGTGACGTGTTACATGGCAGTTGATATTTACTGCGCATGGCATGCCTGCTATATGTGTTGGCAAAGTTTCAATATTCAGTCCGATCGCTGTGGTCTTTCCGCCAAAGCCCTGCGGTCCGATTCCCAGCTCGTTGATCTTCTCCAGCATTTCCTTTTCCAGATCCGCATAAAATGGATCCGGATTCGAAGAATCGATCGGCCGCATCAATGCTTTTTTCGCAAGAAGCGCCGCCTTGTCAAAGGTTCCGCCGATTCCCACGCCGACTACCATAGGCGGGCATGGATTCGGACCTGCGGTCTCCACCGCTTCCAGGATAAAGTCTTTGATTCCCTGCAGGCCATGGGATGGCTTGAACATACGGATCTGGCTCATGTTCTCGCTTCCAAAGCCCTTCGGTCCCACGGTAATCTTGATCTGCTCACCCGGGACGATTTCCGTATAGAGCATTGCCGGAGTGTTGTCCCCCGTATTGCCCCGGCGCACCGGATCCTTTACAACAGATTTCCGAAGGTAGCCCTTGTCGTATCCGCGGCGTACTCCCTCGTCAACCGCATCCGCAAGATTGCCGCCTGTCAGGTGTACATCCTGTCCGATTTCCAAAAATACGCACGCCATACCGGTATCCTGGCAGATCGGCACGCACTCGTTGTCTGCGATTTCAAAGTTCTCAATAATATTATCCAGAACGCCCTTCGCGATCTCTCCGTCCTCGCACGCACGGCAGTTTTTGATCGCACATTTTACGTCTTCCGGAAGATGCTCATTTGCTTCGATACAAAGCTTTTCTACGACATCCGTAATCCTGCTCACATCTATCTCACGCATAATTATGTCTCCTTCTATATTTTTATATCTGTACGGAAAGCCTGTCGACGAAAGGCTTTCGTAATATTCACAGTGCCTTGGGCCTTGCTGCAAGGCATCCTGCCAGTAAAGCAGCGTTTTGGGGCATCCAGCCCCTCGCCTTTGGGCGGCTTTTCAGCGGGCTGGATGCGTTACAATTCGCGGCCTGTCTGACCGTGAATTGTAACAAGCTTTCCGCACACGGTGGTTCTCCTATCTCTCGTGGCGGGCATACTTGGGAAGAAGCTTCGGTGATACCTCTCCCGTAGCTGCGGAAGCACTCTTTAACTCTTCATCATAGCCTGTCACATGATCCAGGTTCATGGTGCCGAGTTCTACCTCTTTCGCCTTTGCCGCTGCTTTCTTACCTGCATTTCGGCCAAACACGATCACGTCAAGAAGAGAATTACCCATCAGTCTGTTTCTTCCGTGGATTCCGCCTGCTGCCTCCCCGGCTGCTAAGAGGTTCGGAACTCCTTTTGCGAAGCCTTCTCCATCAATCTCAAGACCACCGTTCTGGTAATGCAGTGTCGGGTAGATCAGAATCGGCACTTTTCTCATATCAATTCCATACTTCATGTACATACGGAACATTGCAGGAATTCTCTTCTCAATCGTTCCCTCTCCTCCAAGGATTTCGATCATAGGCGTGTCAAGCCATACGCCCTGCTGTCCGTCAGGTGTCTCAATGCCGCGTCCTTCCCTGCACTCACGGATTACGCCGGAAGCATTGACATCACGAGTCTCCAGAGGATGAATATATGCTTTACCTTCGGCATTGACAAGCTGAGCGCCCACAGAACGAACCTTCTCGGTAACAAGAGCTCCAAGAATCTGTACCGGATAGGCTACACCTGTGGGATGGTACTGGATAGAATCCTGGTAAAGAAGCGGTACTCCTGCCCGGTAGCCCAGCACAAGTCCGTCTGCCGTTGCCCCGTAGTGGTTCGATGTCGGGAAGCCCTGATAATGCATTCTTCCCGCACCGCCTGTTGCGATCACAACCGTCTTTGCTCTTGCAACAGAATAATCTCCTGTTTCCATATTAAGAAGAACCGCGCCTGCTGCCTGGCCTTTCTCATCTTTGATGATCTCTACCGCAGAAGTAAATTCTACCACCGGAATCTGGAGGTTCAGTACCTCGTCACGGAGTGTACGCATGATCTCCGCTCCGGAGTAATCCTTACATGCATGCATTCTCTTTCTTGAGGTACCACCGCCGTGGGTCGTTACCATACGTCCGTCCCCGTCTTTGTCGAACATAACGCCGAGTTCGTTCAGCCATTTGATCGCATCCGGTGCTTCCATTACAAGACGTTTTACCAGCTCCGGCTTCGCAGCAAAATGTCCGCCGCCAAAGCAGTCCAGATAATGCTGTACCGGAGAATCGTTTTCCTTATCCGCCGCCTGAATGCCGCCTTCTGCCATCATTGTATTGGCATCACCGATACGAAGCTTTGTCACGATCATCACATTTGCGCCTGCATTGTGCGCTTCAATGGCGCAGGAGGAACCGGCACCGCCGCCGCCGATGATCAGTACATCTACGTCGTAATCAATTTTCGTAATATCAACCTTCTCGTTTACGAGACGGCTTGTGGAGTGGAGCATTTCAGCCAGTTCGATCGGTGCTTTTTGTCCTTTGTTCGGACCTACTTTAATCTCTGCAAAAGCATCTGGATTATAATCCGGATGGAACTCCTTCAGGAGGGCATCTTTTTCGTCAGCAGTCAGACGTCTTGGCTCCGTAGACATACGTTCTGCTCTTGTAGCCTCTACCTTTTTGACGGATTCCATCATATATTCTGGATATGGTGTATACATATTCTGCCTCCCCTTATTTTTCAATCTCTCTTGTATTGTAAAGTTCCTGCATCTCTGTGATCGGCTTCTGCATGATCTGTTCGATCAGACTGTCAAATTCGCCCCGGTTGATCTCCTCCACACGGTTTTTCAGATGCTCGGTCTCAGGCGCAATATACTTCCCTGTGAGACGTCTTGCCAGGAGTCCTACCATCGGATGGGAGATTCCTGCCGGACATCTTACAGAACAGCATCCGCAGCTTACGCAGTCAAAAGATTCCTCCGCGCATTTCTCGAACTCGCCCCGCTGTGCATATGCAATGTACTGCATTACATTCAGATCCTGCGTACATGCCTTGGTGCATGCATTACATCCGATACAGCTGTAGATTTCCGGATACAGTTCCATCATGATCTGCTGGGTCGGCCTGATATCCTTGATCTCATAGGTTCTCTTGTCTGTCGGGAAGAACGGAATGCTTGCTACATACATTCCCTCTTCTACCTGTGTCTGACAGGCAAGACATGTCTTTAATTCATTTTTTCCCTTGATTCTGTAGATTGTCGCACATGCTCCGCAGAAACCATGACGGCAGCCACATCCTCTTTTCAGTGTATATCCGGCGTATTCCATAGCAGTCATAATTGTAAGTTCTGCAGGTACGCTGTACTTTTTACCGAAAAAATATACATTTACCATCTTTTCCATGTCATTCATGTCCTTTCTTTCATTCATTGGTCCCAGCCATAGCTCAAAACCTTAGTATTCGTTTGGCAGCTCATCAATCTCATCATACCGGAATACCGGGCCGTCTTTGCACACATATTTGGAACCGATGTTGCAGCGTCCACATTTTCCGACCCCGCATTTCATACGAAGCTCCAGTGTCGTATAGACTTGCTCTGTGGTAAATCCAAGCTCCTTTAAGCCTGAAAGCACGAACTTAATCATAATCGGAGGCCCGCACACAAGAGCCGTCTTGTCAGTGTCAAATCCAAGCTCCTTCACATAATTCGGAACAAATCCAACATGGCCGTCCCAGCCTTCCTGCTCACGGTCGATGGTCAGATATACATTCACGCCCTCTGCCTTCATCCAGACCTCCTGGATCTCCTTTAATTGAACAAGGTCATCCGCGGAACGGGAGCCGTAGACGATATCCACCGTACCATAATTTGCGCGGTTATCCAGCACATAGTTGATCACGGAACGAAGGGGCGCCAGGCCGATGCCTCCCGCGATAAATAAGAGGTTCTTGCCCTTAAGCTCCGTCTCTACCGGAAATGAATTGCCATATGGGCCGCGGACTGTGATCTCATCGCCTACTTCCAGGCTGTGGAGATAATCTGTCAGAATCCCGCATTTCTTAATACTGAATTCCTGGTATTCCTTGTTGGTCGGCGAAGAAGTAATGGAAAACATACCCTCGCTGATACCCGGCGCGCAGACCATAGCGCACTGTCCCGGCATATGTTCGAACAGCTTGCCGCCCTCCGGGGCATTGACGCGGAAGGTCTTAACATCCGGTGTCTCTTCCCGGATATCCGTAATCACGCCGATCTTCGGGATCAGAGTATCTAATGTATAATTCTTATGACATGTACATTCACCCATTATTTTTCACCTCCCTGATTCTGAAATGCTTTTACTACCTTGACGATATTCAAAGCCGACGGACATTTTTCCACACAGCGTCCGCAGCCTACACAGGAGTACATCCCGTCATTGTTTGCCGGATAGTATACCAGCTTGTGCATGAATCTCTGGCGGAATCTCTGCATCTGGCTGGTACGGTTGTTGCCGTGGGCCATCATCGTAAAATCCGAATACATACAGGAATCCCAGCATCTGTAACGGGAAACACTGTTTCCTGCGGTATAGTCCTTGATATCATAACACTGGCAGGTCGGGCACACAAACGTACAGGTACCGCATGCCAGACATGGTTTGTATAATTCTTCCCAGATCGGAGAATCGAATTTCTCCGCCAACGCGTCGCCATTCCATCCTTCCAGGGAAAGATTCATATATGGAAGCTTCTCCACAATATGATGGATTGCTTCTTTTTCCGCTTCTACGGCAGCTTCATCCGCATCTGTCAGAAGTTCCTTTACGGCAGTTGTCAGCGCCTCACCCTTTTCCGTCAGAGGTTTCCAGTACAGGTCTTCCCCAACCATCCAGGCTGCCACGTCTGATGCCGGCTGCGCCGCGTCTACACCGAACACCTTACAGAAACAGGTCTCCTCCGGCTCATGGCAGGCCAGTGCGACAACGGTACCGTGGTCCCTTCTTGCCGCATAGAATGTGTCAATGGGATCCGCAAGGAATACGTTGTCCAATACCTCCAGGCCCTTGACATCACAGGCTTTCATACCGAATACGACGAAGTTCTGCTCCTTCAAAGCCTCCGGCTCTACGGACATCTTTTTTCCTTCTTTTTTTACGGTGTACAGACCTTCACTCTGCGGGAAAAACGCGTCCTTCGCTGATTTTACGGTCTTTAATGTATCCAGATCCACCTCCGCGTCCTCGCTCCATGCCGCGAAGTTGGTCTGTCCGGCTGCCTTCACCGGAAGATACAGTTCCTGGCTGTCCGCGATTAAATGGAATAATGCGGAAAGATCTTTTTTTGCTATCTTATACATACATTATCCCCTCTTTCCTACAATACTTGGTTCCGCATCTTCAAACGTGTAGTTTGTAAGCGGTGCTTTTGAATCGGTATCTGCCCCTGCCTGGTAGTCGCCGTATAATTCGTCAATGTCTTTGATAAATTTGCGGTTGAACAGATGGAGCGGGATTCCCTGCGGGCATACACGGCTGCATTCTCCGCAGTCCGTACATCTTCCTGCCACATGGAACGCACGGATAATATGGAACATCTTTTCCTCAAAGGTATCCACATTCGCTTTCTGAGAGCTGTCGAACTTGTTGCTGTCAAATACGCACTTGCGGCAGCTGCAGGCCGGACATGCATTTCTGCAGGCGTTACAGCGGATACATTTGCTCAATTCGCTCTGGAAAAATGCAAACTTTTCCTCCGGACTCATGGCCTCGATTCTTGCCACTTCATCAAAGCGCTCCGCGTCCTTCGTCTCCTTGGACTCGCCGATCAGTTCGTCGTAAACCATATGGTCCTTTCCCTTGCACACATGGCATCTTTCCAGCATCGCGTCTACATAAGCGCAGGATTTCTCACCATATATAGTCTGGATCTTAAGAGTATCGGCCGCGTCTGTGATCTCCGCGCCCTCGATGCTTTCGATCCCCTTAATCCCCTGTTTTTTAATTCTTTCAATATCCAGTTTTCCCTTGCATCCAACACCCACGATATAGGCTTTTTCCCTATCTACACGATGTTCTTTTATGAGCTGGTTGAAGCTGTATGTATCGCATGGCTTCAGGCAGACAAGTGTCTTTCCTTCCAGCTTGGATGCCTCGATCATATATTTGCTCAAATTTGCTCCGCAGAATCCGTTGTAAACAAAGTCTTTCAAAGATTCCACAGTCTCAAAGTAAGCCGGCTCCGGGTTATAAGGCAAGTCTCCGACCTTCCAGCCGAGAACCCGTGCCACAGTCCCATCTGCCAGCAGTTCTTTTGCACGGTTTATCAGTTCTTGCATCTTAAATCCCCCAATCTTACGTTTTCGCCGAGAGAATAGATCTTCTCTACAAAACTGTTCATTGTCTCAGAGAACTTCACACCCTCTGCCGCAGACACCCACTCTACGCGTGTACGGCCGTTTTCCACACCGATGTAATCCAGCATGGAGAATAACAGTGTCATACGTCTTCTTGCGTAGTAATTACCGGTGCTGTAGTGGCAGTCTCCCGGGTGGCATCCGCACATGATCACGCCGTCCGCGCCTTTTTCAAATGCCCTTAGGATGAACATCGGATTCACACGGCAGGAACAGGGAACACGGATGATCTTTACGTCCGCAGGGTAAGACAGACGGCTGCTTCCTGCCAGGTCAGCTCCTGCATAACTGCACCAGTTACAGCAGAACGCTACAATCTTCGGTTTGAATTCTTTGTTTTCTAACGACATATTGCATCCACCTCCGCTATAATCTGTCTATTTGAGAATCCCTGTAAGTCCATGGCTCCTGACGGACATGCAACGGTACAAGCGCCGCAGCCCTGGCAGAGTGCGTTATTGACTACCGCTACACGGCGTGTCTCACGGATACCGTGGTCGTTCACTTCCTTGTCTTCGTATGTAATCGCGCCGTACGGGCATACATTTTCACAAGTAGAACATCCGTTGCACAGCAGGATATCTGACTGTGCCGTACAAGGATTGGTCAGCAGTTTGTCCTTTGCAAGAAGCCCGATTGCCTTCACGGCTGCTGCCCCTGCCTGGGCAACCGTCTCCGGAATATCCTTCGGTCCCTGGCATACACCGGAAAGGAAGATACCCGCTGTCGGGGATTCTACGGGACGAAGCTTTGCGTGTGCTTCTGTCAGGAAGTTGTTGGTGTCGATACTTGCCGTCAGCATGGTCGCGATCTTACGTACATCGGGATTCGGCTCGATTGCTGTCGCGAGAACTACCATATCCGCTTCTTTGAGAATCTGCCTGTTGTCAAGAAGATCCGAGCCCTGTACTAACAGCTTGCCGTCCGGCTGTGGAATGACCTTTCCAACTTGCCCCTTGATGTAGTTGACTCCGTACTGTTCCACTGCTCTTCTATAGAACTCGTCAAAGTTCTTGCCCGGTGTACGGACATCAATATAAAATACGGTCACGTTCACATCCGGATATTTGTCCCGGATCAGCATCGCGTGCTTCGCGGTATACATACAGCAGATCTTGGAACAGTAGGGCTTACCCCTGTCGTCGGAACAACGGCTTCCCACACACTGGATAAATACGATCTCCTTGGGTGCTTTCCCATCGGAAAGGCGCTCTAAGTGCCCGTGGGTCGGACCTGCCGCGTTCATCACACGCTCCAATTCCAGAGAGGTGATAACGTCCTTGCTCTGGTTGTATGCGTACTCGTCGTATTTGTCCAGATTGATGGTGTCAAATCCGGTTGCAACTACGATTGCACCATACTTCTCCGTGATGATCTCATCCTGCTGGTCATAGTCAATTGCTCCTGCCTGGCAGACCTTGGAGCAGAGTCCACATTTTCCTGTCTTGAACTTGATACAGGCCTCACGGTCGATCACCGGGACATTGGGGATTGCCTGTGCAAACGGGGTGTAGATTGCACTTCTGTTATTCAGGCCGCGGTTAAATTCGCTTGGAGCCTTTTTGGACGGGCACTTCTCCTGGCATACGCCGCAGCCCGTACATTTGTCCATGTCCACGCTTCTTGCCTTCTTGCGGATATCCACGGTAAAGTCGCCCACGAATCCGCTGACCTTCTCCACTTCACTGTAAGTATAGATCTTGATCTTTTCATGTGCTGACGCTTCTACCATCTTCGGTGTCAGGATACAAGCGGAACAGTCCAGCGTCGGGAATGTCTTGTCGAGCTGTGACATCCTTCCGCCGATACTCGGCGTCTTCTCCACAATATCAACTTCGTAACCTGCGTCCGCAATATCCAGTGCTGTCTGGATACCGGCAATACCGCCGCCGATCACAAGCGCTCTCTTGGTCACACGGCTCTCTCCTGCCTGGAGAGGCGCGTTCAGATTTACTTTCGCGACTGCTGCCCTCATCAGGATCACAGCTTTCTTTGTTCCCTCTTCCATATCCTTATGGATCCAGGAACAATGCTCACGGATGTTGGCGATCTCCACCATGTACGGATTCAGCCCCGCACGCTCCGCCGCTTTTCTAAATGTAGTTTCATGCATACGCGGAGAGCAGGAACATACAACTACTCCTGTCAATCCCTTTTCCTGAATGGCTGCCGCGATCTTCGCCTGTCCTGCTTCGGAACACATATACTGGTAGTCTTCGGCATGGACAACGCCCGGCTCCATCTGTGCCATCTCTACGACTTTCTTCACATCCACCGTTGCGGCAATATTGCTTCCGCAGTGGCAGACAAATACTCCTATCCTCTGCACTTAGACCTCACCTCCTGTATCTTCTGAATGCACTGACTAATAATTGCTGCGGAAGTTCCGGATCCAACAATTCCGGAATTTCGTTTGGTGACAGATAATCCTGGTCTTTCTGACGTACCACGACCTGTCTTGCCGCATCGATCAGTTTTCCCGGCTTCACGTCACGCGGGCATCTCTCCACACATGCAAAGCAGGAAAGGCATTTCCAAAGAGATTTGGAATTCACCAGGCTTTCGATATCTTCATTGATCACATAGGATACAAACTGATGCGGCTTGATATCCATCTCATTATAAGACGGACAGGATGCAGAGCATTTTCCGCATTTCATGCATTTGAGCGGATTGACGCCGCTGATCTCTTTGATCAATTCCGCCTGTTTCTTTTCAGAACTCATTACTCCTGCACCTCCTCTTTATTTACCGCGTTTTCGTCAGAGCATGCGCTTTTTTCCTGGCATTCTCCTCGGACTCCGAGCGCCTCCGCAAGAAGCTCCGTAAAGTAAACTACAGGAAGCTCTGAACTGCTCTTATTCAGATTATACAGACACAGCGGACAGGCCGTAATCAGCATCTCCGCGCCAAATCCTTCCGCGCTCTCCATAATCTTCTCGCACATATTTTGGGACAGTTCCTTTTCCTTGAGGGAAATGTAGCCGCCGCAGCATTCGTTGCGGTATGGGTAAATCACCGGCTCCGCCCCGATCGCACGGATAAAGTCCTCGATGATCTTCGGATTCTCCGGATCATCAAATCCCAACATATTGCTCGGACGCAGAAGCAGACATCCGTAGTAAGCGCCGATCTTTCTTCCTGTCAAAGGATTTGTCACCTTTTTCTTTAATTCGTCAAATCCTACCTTGTCACGAAGAACTTCCAGGAAATGAAGAACTTCTGTTTCACCTGCATAAGGCTCATCCAGCTCCATGTAATTGTTTGCCCTGGTACGGATATCCTCCACGTTCTTCATATCATCATTGACACGCTTGATTACATGATGACATGCGGAGCAAAGTGTTACAAGACTCTGTCCCTTTTCTTTTGCCTCATTCAGAGCGCGGACAGATGACAGCTTGGTAGCGATCTCGTCAGTGCCAAGGGGATATACACCGCCGCAGCACTGCCACTCTTCAATCTCTTCCAGTTCAAATCCCAGCGCTTTTGCCGAAGCCCTTGCATAAGCATCCAGATCCTTTGCCTTTGTTCTCAAAGTGCATCCCGGATAATAACTGTACTTCATATTTCTCGCTATCCTTTCTTTAATTTTTTTTGTCACCAATTTTCTTTGAAAATTGATGACCTGCTTGCGCATCAGCGCAATTCCTTTTAATTTGTCACCAATTATCTCTGAAAATCAATGACTTGCTTGCGCATCAGCGCAATTCTGCACTATAGCTCAATCTGAGCGATGACTGATTTGAGTGCTTCCGCACTTGCTTTGAGCTTTTCTACTTCCTCATCGGTAAGTGTCATCGGAACCTTGCCGTGAATTCCCTTCGGTCCTACCAGCGCCAGTGTACTCAGGCAGACATCTTCGATTCCATATTCACCGTGCATCATGGAAGATACCGTAGATACGGACTCGGAAGCCGCCATCAGGATGCTGCATAATTTACATACTCCTCTGGTTACCGCATAGAATGTAGCCCCTTTATTCGCAATGATCTTACCGCCGGATTTCTGCACATAAGTAAGCATTGCCTCTTTGTCCACCGCTTCGAATCCCGGCATCATCTCACAGTAATCATCTACATTAACACCCGCAATCCTTGCTGCTGACCATGGAATAAAGGAGGTATCTCCATGCTCGCCAAATACATATGCATGAATATTTCTCTGTGCAACTTTGAAATGTTCGGACAAACCGCAGCGAAGACGTGCGGAATCCAGAATGGTTCCGGATCCAATGATCTGATTCTCCGGAATACCTGAGATCTTTGTAAAGACATATGTCATAATATCAACCGGATTGCTTACAATGATGTAAAGAGCGTTCGGCGCTGCTTTTACGATCTCCGGTGTGATCTGCTTTAAGATATTTACATTGGTCTGTGTGAGCTCAATTCTTGTCTGGCCGGGCTTACGAGCGATTCCGGACGTGATGATTACGATATCGGAATCCTTTGCGTCCTCATACTCGCCTGCAATGATAGAAACAGGGTCTCTGAAACACGTTCCCTGCTCAATGTCCATGACTTCGCCTTGTACCTTTTCCTTGTTGATATCGATCATGACAATCTCAGATGCGATATCTTCTCCAGACAATGTGTACGCAATTGTCGAACCTACACTTCCGGCGCCAATAATTGTGACTTTGCTGCTCATGTTTTTTTCTCCTTTTAACTTATTGTTTTTCTGCTAGTTACCTGCGACATTTAGCAAATCCTGTCGTATTTTGCTTTCGCTTCCATTATAATACCACATTGACAATAAATTAACAAGCGTTTTGTATTGTAAATATTATACAATTTTTCACTGTGTTTTTTGTTCAATATTCTTTGACCACCTCCTCCAGATCATACATCTCCTGAAACCTTGTCAGATCCTCTCCGTTTTTGATCAGCATCACCTCTTCAAATTTTCCTGTATGAATATTTTTAAAGCCTGCCACCTGCTCGCCGGTACAAATACTGCAACGCAGGACAGCCTTCTGATTTTCCCTGTCAAAATCCTTTTTCACCTGCTGTTTTTTCTGAAACAATTTTATCATCCGCTTTCACCCCCCTTTCTTTACCTCAGGGACAGTTCCTAATCTTATCTCACCTTTTTAAAATACTCTTCCAGAATCCCCTTGATATAATAATAACGTCTGGCATAGGAATTCTCCACCCGGATGTGTTCAAATCCGTGCTGTCTGCAAACAGCGGCCTTCTGCCTGTCGCGCTGCTTTACCAGCGATTCGTCCTGATGTTCCTTTCCGTCCAGTTCAATCGCCAGGATCGGCTGTTCTCCGCCGCCATACTCTTTTTCGTAGATGACAAAATCAAAGGTCCCGTTATAGAAGAGTCCTTCTCCTGTATGTTCATCCTGAAATACCCTGGAAATTTCCACTTCATTTTCCACCTTGCACCTTCGCCCGTTATTAAGAATATTTCCAAGCGCATGGTCAAGGCTTATCAGAAAATCCTCCTCGATCTGCGTGCTGTAAGGCTTGATGCCCAGCGCGCGGGAATGCACCTCATCCGGCGAGACACGGCAATGTCCTTTTCTGCTCACATACCGGGCCAATTCGTACATATCATCCTTGTCCGCCTCGTCATGAAGGCGATTGAGATTCTTTGTGCTGGAAAACAGGACCAGTTTTTCCCTGGCCCGGGAAGTTGCCACATTGATCAGCTCCCGGTTGTTCTTAAGCCATCCGTAGGTCTTCTCCGACATCTGGTCAGTCACCGCGGTGGAAAATAAAATAATATCCTTTTCATCCCCCTGAAATGCATGAACCGTACCGCAAGACACATCCCGTATCCCATGTTCTTTGAGCATCTGGCTGATGCACTCCTTCTGGTTTGCAAAGGGTGTGATGATGCCGATCTTCTTATCCCGGTTGTCCATCACATACCGGAGGATCTGCTCCGCCTCCCTGGGCGCCGCATTTTTGAGTTCCGTCTCATTATCTTTGACATCCACATAGACAAGAGGCTGCTCCGGCTTTACCTGGCTCTCGATCTTAAGCCTGCTGTTGTAATACTTGACATTGTTAAACTCAATGATCGATTTGCAGCAGCGATAATGGTGTCTCAGAAGGATCTCCTCGCTGACGGCGTCATTTGCCAGAAATGTTTTGTAAATGGAGTTCTCTACATAATCATATTCCTGGGGGATCTGGTAACGCTGCTTTAAAATCTCATTGTCCCTACTGTCCAGAAGAATCACCGGATTTAGCTGCTGAGGATCTCCCACCAGCATCAGATTCTTTCCCCGGATGACCGGAAGCAGAGACATAGCCGTGCTGCACTGGCTGGCTTCATCCATAATGGTCAGGTCAAAATGTGCCTCCGGGCTTCCGATCCTATGAGATGAAATACATGAGGTCGCAACCACCGGAAAAATGCGGAGGAACTTTTTGACATTTTCCGTCTCGCTGAGATAGCGGTGAAAAGACTTTACCTTGTCCTCTTCGTCCTCCATCTCCAGGATATTGCGCAGATCCTCGTTTTTCGGTTCGCCCAGCCGTTTCAGATACTTGATGGATGTAAAATTCAAATATTTTTTGAATTCTGCTTCATCGCTGTCCAAAAGTGACAACGCCTGTTCATTGGTGATCTCGCCGATCTCCTGCAGTTCCCGGCGGATTTCTTCGAGCTGTCGTCCCTGCAGGTCAGTCTGGAAGGTGAGGTGCTGTGTGTTGCCGAGCAGGCACTCGATGGCCTCCTGCTTTTCCCGCAGCGCCAATGTGTTCTCGTATTTTCTCAAAAGCTCTGTCAGCTTCCTGGTACGGCTGATTTTATGATCTTTATTTTTTTCCAGTGTACCCTCAAATACCTGCTTGTCTTTGATCCGCTCGTACTGTTCCCGGATATCCAGAAGCGCCCGCTTCACAAGGTTTGTATTTCCCAGGCGGACCACCGGAAATGGGATTTCTTCTCCCTGCTTATAGGGAATGGACTTCAGCTTTTCCACCACCGTATCAATAGGGTGGTTGTTGTAGGATGCCAGAAGCACGGTCTTTTCATTAAAAAAAGCGGTGATGATGCTGTTGATGATAGTGTGAGACTTCCCGGTGCCGGGAGGTCCCTGTACATAGGTGACCGGATATTTTATGGCATTGTGAATGGCCAGAAGCTGGTCCAGATTGGCCCTGTGCTCCAGAAGCGCCAGCGGATAATCCTTCCTCCGCTTCGGCTTGCTGATGAGCTTCCCGAAAAATGCCTTCACGGGCTGGGTCTCTTTTCCTTCCTCCAGGCTTTTGATGACCGCCTCATACTCCTTGTTCAGGTCTACCTTGATATCTCTTGCAAGGGCTATGATATAGGGACGGTCATCGACCCCCTGCTTTAAGGAATTATAATGCGTGATCCGGTCTTTGATCTCTTCCTTGTATTTGGCGAATTCCTGGAGCAGGTCATAATCTGCGGGGTCCATATATTTCCGGATACTTTCCTTCTCTCCGTTGACGGTAAATTCCCGGCTGATCGTGATCTCCGCATCCGGCTGAAGGACACGGCGCTTCACATCCAGATACAGCTTCCGGTATGCGAGCACATACAATGCTTCTCGCTGGCTGCTCCTTCCTTTGACCAGAATACTTAGTTCATTCATGACCAACTGCCGATACTGCCAGCTTTTGTGCTTTTCCGGGCGGGTGCTTTCCTTCTGAAACTGCCTGACCAACTGCTGAAACTGTTCCTTGTCCAAAGGATATTCCCCTTGTCGAAAAGAACTGCCGTCCAGATATTGGAGCAGAGAATACTCACATTGGTAAGGCTGGGTGTCCAGACGATTGCAGTCGATCAGGTAATTGAGGATCTTCAGGTTCACGGTCTGCCCAAAGAGCGGTTCGTATTTTTCCGGATTCCGTTCTATGTCCTCCACAAGCCGCTCTTCAATCTTGTATGTGGAGGCCTCCACCACCGCGGCAGACAGGATGGAATCCATATAAATGAAGTCGTACCGCTCCACCGTATGCAGCATCAGGTGAAAGCCCTCCACGCTGAGGCTCCGCTTCCTGACATTGATTCCGTGGATCGCAATCCAGTAGTTTGTGATCTGGTCTCTTTGGTTTTTATATTCTATGCTGAGCCATTTTCCCTCATGTATTGCTTTGAAAATATTCTGGGCGATCCTGTCCATACCATCCGCTCCCGAAATGTGCGCAAAATAAGTAAAAAAATCTGTGATTATTGTACCACGCCATGCTCGATTTGAAAATACTTTTCCGGTTCGGGTTTACACTTATTTTTCGTTTTGGTACAATGAATATATCTTATAAATGATATGATATCTCAAAAGGAGGGTGTCCATATGGCAGAAAAAGAAATGCTGCAAAAAAATATTGAAGAGTTCTCCAGATTGCAGGATTATATGGTAGATTGCGAAAAAGAATCCAATGCATATAAAAAAATGAAGCGGAGGTATATTGAGTTAAAGGTCATTCTGACGGCTTCCGGCGTGAATCTGACAGAATTGGACTTTATCAAAGAGTAAGCTCTTAAACAGGGGAAACGGCAGATGGTGTTTTCAAAAGATATCGTTTATCTTAATATGAATATGACCATTACCCGATTTCCCCTTTTTCAGTATTATTTCCCGTTCATCACAGGCCCTGCCACATGATTTTTGAAAAACTGGATCAGCGGTCCGTTCAGCAGTGCGTTGCAGATCGTACCGATTCCGATGATGAGCCGCAACTCCCCTCGGGACAGAAGGCAGAATACCACTCCGATCACAACCACCGTCACGTCGCTCATGACGCGTGCATTCTGGAACGGGATCTTACCATGAGTCACATTTTCGATAATGACCGCCACGCTGTCATAAGGAGCGATCCCCATCTCTGCCACCATATAAAATGCCACGCCCATCCCTGCAAAGATACTGCCGATGACCAGGGCAACGATCCGAAGCGGCAGTGTCATCTCCACCTTCATAATATCCTGAAACAGCCAGCAGATAAAGTCCGCCAGGTAACCGACACAGATCATATTAACGATGGTCCCCGCCCCGATACACTGGCGGGCGTTGAAAAATACAACTACCAATATTGCCGCATTCATGATCAGCTGCCATGTACCGAAGGTCATATGCAGGAACCCGCTGATCCCCAGATTCATACAAGTAAATGCATCCACACCGAATGCACTGAGCCGATAGGAGCCGACGCAGATCCCGATGAACAGGATCCCGGTCACCATCATGATGCAGCGTTTAAAAAAAGGTTTGTTTTGCGTATCCATTAGAATGCCTCTCTTGATTTGAATTATACTCACGGCCGATGAAATCTGCCATGAGTATCGCGCCAGCCGCAGCCGCAAAGCGGCATAATTCCTCATGCGGCTGTGCGCATCCTGTTATACTGCACGGCAGATTTATCTGACGCGCAGTATAAAATTATATCGCCTTGAATATAAACAATCGGGAGTCAAAATCCCCATAATCCGCATTCGGATCCTCAACCTGGCCGGATAATGGATCTGATGTGATCAGGCCCAGATTCATCAGTTCATCCCCATAATAAGCCGCCTTTGTCTCCTGATTCTCATAGCAGAATTCCGGATTCAGACCCTGGAGTCGGATGCGCATATAGGGCAGATTCACGCCGCAAAGTACCCTGTACCATCCCACGATGGCCAGTGTCCGGTCTTCGCTGACTGCCATCCAGCAGGTAATATTTCCCTCAAACGGGCTGGCCAGGCGGTAAAATGTACCGAATTGCAGCACTTCCCTGTATTCCTTCATAAATGCGATCTGCTGTTTCACTTCCTCCTGCTCCGGTTCCGTCAGATGATTCAGATCCAACTCATAGCCGAAGGTTCCGAAGAAGGCGACATTTGCCCGTGTATGCAGCGGTGTCCTGCGGAACACCTGGTGGTTCGGAATGACAGATACATGGCTTCCAATGCTGCTGACAGGATAACAATATGTGGTGCCGTATTGAATCTTTAAACGTTCGACGGCATCGGAATCATCGCTCGCCCAGCCCTGAGGCGCATAATAAAGCATCCCCGGGTCAAACCGTCCGCCGCCGCTGGCGCAGGATTCAAAGAGCACATGTGGGAACTCGGAGGTAAGCCGCTCATATAAGTCATAGACGCCCAAAATGTAGCGGTGGAATACCTCTCCCTGGCGGTCGGCCGGAAGTGCTGCTGAATAACACTCCGTGATGCTCCGGTTCATGTCCCATTTGATATACGAAACCTTTGCCTCCCGCAAAATCTTCGCCATCATCTCATAAATGCGGTCTACGATCTCTTTTCGCGAAAAATCAAGTACATATTGGTTGCGTCCATGAGATGCCCTTCTCCCCGGGGTTTCCAGGATCCAGTCCGGGTGCTCCCGGTAAAGATCAGAGTCCTTATTGACCATCTCCGGTTCGAACCAGAGCCCGAACTTCATCCCCAGGTCCTCGATACGCGCTGCCAGCCCGGTAATACCGTTGGCCAGCCGCGCCGGATTGGCAATCCAGTCGCCCAGCCCGGCATGGTCGCTGCTGCGTTCCCCGAACCAGCCGTCGTCCAGCACGAACAATTCCACACCGCACTCCTTTGCCTTGGAGGCGATCTCAACCAGCCTGTCTTCCGTAAAGTCAAAATACGTAGCCTCCCAGTTATTGTTCAGGATCGGCCTCGGACGATCCCTCCAGTAACCTCTTGCCAGTCGCTTCTGGTACAGCTTGTGGAAGGTCTGGCTCATACGGTTCAGCCCGGCATCCGAATAGACCATCACGGCTTCCGGTGTCTGAAATTCTTCCCCTGGCTCCAGCTTCCAGTCAAAGCCCATCGGATTGATGCCAAGCATCACCCGGGTCATATCGTGGGTATCCACCTCTGCCTGGGCCAGAAAATTGCCGCTGTATACCAGGCTGAAACCGATGGCCTCCCCCTGGAATTCATTGGTATCCGGGCGTTTCAGCACGATAAACGGATTGTGCTCATGGGAAGAATGCCCTCGTCTGCTGTCCACCGCCTGGATGCCCTGTTCCAGCTTCCGCACTTTTAAGTGCCGCTCCCGCGCCCATGCGCCGGAGAACTGAAGCCACTCATAATCGCAGTCCGGCAGATCCATACACAGGCTCATGGCAGTGGTGAGATGCACATTTTTGCCACCGTGATTGGTCAGCTTTGCGCTCCGCGCCAGAATCCCTCCTCTGGCAAAAATCGTATAGAAAAGCTGCAGCGTAATCTCTGTCACCGGATCCTCCAAAACCAGCGTCAGTGTTTCCGCCTCACCGTCCTCCTCCGTATAGGTGGCAGGAAGCCCGGCAAGTTTCGGTTTTCCGGCCATGACAGTATAGCCCTGATAACGGAAATCGGACAGGCGGCTGCCGTTTTCCTGCAGGATCTCCACTGCCGGGCGGCGGTAATCCGTACTGCCGTATACGCCGTATTCCTGTCTCACATGTTCCAGTGAAAAGGCCCTGTCGCCTTCAAACACGTAGGATGTCATGGGACGGTAGCCGGTTTCCAGAAGGTAGGAATAATCTTCCTTGTGGTGGATCCGCTTGCCGAAATATAACTGGCCCATCTGTTCATTGGGAAGTACCGTCATAATGTAGCTGATCTCATTGTTAAATAAATGAAAGGTACGTGTGCGTTCGCAAAATTGTATACTCATTGGAACCCTCCTTTAGGATAAAATTTGCAGTGACTCGATATAATGATTCACCCGTCAAAAGCTCTCATTTCCCTTGCTGGCTAATTTCCCGAATCTCCATGCCACAATATATGTCAACAATGCACCACATTGCCTCCATATATTGTGGCACGAATCTTCGAAAAATTATCTCAACAATGAAAATGGACTTTTGACGGTCGAATCATATAATTTTGTCACTATCATAAACGGCTTCATGCCGCAATATTATACTGAGCGGCAGATTTATCTGGCGCTCAGTATAGGTTACTATTCACGGCCTAACCGGCCGCTCATAGTAACGACATCTGCCATTTTAAATGTCTACGCTCCGCTTCGGTCCGCACTAAGCGAACGTCCACCGGACGTTCAGTGCCCTTCGGCGAAGGGGCAGATGTCATCGCCCCATCACTTTTCTGGCGGCTAACCGTGCAGCGAGTGCACGGTCAGGCCGTGAACAGTAACCAGTATAGTTCATCCGGGACAGAACTGTCACAACTGCTGTCCCGAATCTTTCAAATCTGCGGTCAATCCTGCGTTTGCTGTAAAGCATGCATTTCATTGACCCTTCGTGTGACCTCTGCCATCTTCTCGCCCTTTAAGGTATAGAAGGTTTTGTAGATGAAGAAGCTCAGCACTGCCAGCGCGATGGGGATGACGATCATAAGAACCCGGATACCGGTGATCGTTCCCAGACTCTGCGCCTCTGCTTTTGCATTGTAGCCTACGATCTGCAGACCTACACCGGTCAGCCCGCCTGCCGCTGCCATGGCTGCCTTCATCAGGAAGGTCTGGGCGGAACAAGTCACACTTTCATTCCGCACACCAAACTTCACCTCGCCGTAGTCGATCACGTCTGCCATACAGCAGGTCGTCACTCCCAGGGACAAGCCGGAACCAAAGAACATCAATCCGCAGCAGAGAATCACGGCCGCCTTGCTCTGAGGCGCAATGAAGCCCATCAGCCCCAGTGCGGCGAGCCCTGCGATCACCAGGCCGCATGCAAGGGCATATACCTTTTCACGGCTGATCTTTTCCGCGATCTTCGGGAAGCAGACCAGCCCCAGCATTTCCGCGATAATGGCAAATCCAAAGATGGAGTACAGATATTCATTTCCGCAGACATTTTTGAAATAGTATACGGCAAAGCCTTTTGCAATCTGTGTAGAGAGGTTGAAAGTCAGCAAAAGTCCGATAAATGCCAGGAGCTGGTCGTTCTTTACGATGACATTCAGCGCCTGTTTCAGACTGGTCTTTTCAGACCTTGCATTCAGTGTAGATTCTTCCTTCACATTGAATACGGTAATGCCGATGGTCAGGATGAATACAACCGCAATTGCCACTGCGAACATGGTAAAGCCCTGTTCCGCATAAAGATTCTCGTTTCCTGCCATCCGGTTAAATCCGTTGATGATATACAGGCCGAAGGTGGCAACTGTGAAGCCCGCAAGGCTTGCAAAGAAACGTGGGATTACGGACACTTTCTCCCGTTCGCGTGGATCATTTGTCAAGTTTGGAAGCCAGGACCAGTATGGTACATCCATAATGGTGTAGGTCATCCCATACAGGATATACATCACGGAAACATAGACATACAAGGCTGTTCCGGTCAGTCCGCAGCTCGTAAACAGGAAAATAAACACCACGGAGTTCAGCAGGGTTCCGATGATCAGCCAGATACGGAACTTTCCATATTTGGACCGGGTGTTATCCACGATCATCCCCATCATCGGGTCATTTACCGCATCCCAGATCCGGGCTACAAAGAACAGCGCCCCGACAAATCCCGGTGCCAGGTATAAGGTATCTGTAAAGTACAGCATCAGGAAAGAGCCTACCAGATTGACGATCGCGTCTTTGCCGATCGCTCCGATTCCGAAACAATATTTTTCTCTCGCAGACACATGCTTGTATTGAGGCTTCTGCGTCTTTACATTTGTATTACTCATAAGTTCTTCCTCCAAATTCTTTTTAGACTCGGATTCAAGAAGCTGCGCAATTTCTTTGTTCCTTGTAAGTCTATTATATCCGGAGTCCAAAAAAGGAGGTAGAAGCATATGTTAAGAAAAACAGTCAAAATGTTGTCACAGGTTACAGTTCTCTCCTGGGCCGTGCACCACGCTGCACGGTCACAGGCCAGTATGTACTGGGGCTGAAATCCGGCTTCTTGCCGTAAGGCAACTTTAAATAGGCCGGATTCGTTACAGTTTGCTGACTTGCCAGTGAACTGTAACTGTCACAGCTTTTCCAAGATATCCTGATTCGTCTGCAGATGCTCGTTGGCATCCCTGCGGTTTTTCTTCCTGAATTGGGTGGGAGTGATCCCCCGTTTCTGTTTAAATGCCTTGCCAAAGACAAGAGGATCCCGATAGCCGCAGGATAGTGCCACGCCGCCCACAGGCAGATCCGTCAGAGAGAGCAGCTCCGCCGCACGGGTAATCCGGTAATTTGTCAGATAGTCCTGTGGCGACTGATCCATATTCCGGCGAAACAGCGTGTACAGATAGCTCCGGTCAATACACACGTAGTCCGCGATATCCGCCACCTTGATGCTGTTGGAATAGTTGTTGTGGATGTACTCTATGGCCTTGTGGATATATATGTTTTCCTCATTCGCTCTGGTTGGAGGAATGATATCGATATCCTGAGCCAGGATAGAAAAAAAGGAATACAAAAGACCCTCCAGCAGAAATTGATTCGTTGTGCTGGAAGTATTATTTTTCAGCATGCGGATCACAAGCCGCTTCAACTCATCGGCATGTCCACATCGAAAGATCAGCTGACGGCTGTTTATGCCAATGTCTTTTAAGTACTCTTTTGCATGGCTGCCGCCAAAGCCGACCCATAGATACGTCCAGGGCTCCTCTTGATCCGCCTGGTAAAAGGTCTGGATCTCCGGTTCGATCAGAAAGCCCTGTCCGGCCTGCAGTTCGTAATGGGTATCTTCTACGTAGTACCTCCCCTTCCCTTCCAGGATATAGTGCAGAATATAATTGGGCCGCACGGCAGGACCAAAGCTGTGCAGCGGTTCGCACTTCGCGTAGCCGCAGAAGCAGAGGTACAGATCCTGAAACTTATGGTCTGATAATTGCAATACATAAGCATCTTCCATCACATTTTACTCCTTCTTGTATTTTGACGCTTCTATCATAGCGTGAACGGCAGGTTTTGTACAGTATAAAATCAGCTGTTCCCATGTTGTGGGAATTGTGATAAAATAGGAAAAGCGAGTCCTGACAACATATAAAATCGAAAGGAGACACATCTGTTGCCTAAAAAAACTTATTTATGGGTTGAAGATCGGACAGCCAAATCCGGATTTATCTTTTGGAAAACTTTAATGGAACAACTATTTCCAGAGGTGATTGTTGAAAGTAAAAAGAATAACAGCGAACTTGTAAAAGCAGTTCGAAATCTATCCGATAGCGAAAATCGATATATCATCGTATTCGACAACGCCTTTGATAACATTCAGGTAATTCGCGAGCAGCAATTGCTTCGGAACTCTATTAGACGAAAAAACAATGTTCATGAGCTTAGGATCATTTGCTTCGAATATATACTGCTGGAGTTCAAAAAACTATTGAACTGGATTTATGCACCTGCAGATGAGTTTATCTCCAAGAGGATTCTGGCCATTACAGCCAGGGAAAAATTGATAACAGCTGTTCAAAATCCAAGCACAGATTATAAAAAATTAAAAGAAATCAAAGAATATTATAGTCGAGTCGATACCATAAATCTTGAACAGTTATCAGCAAAATTATTATTTGATCTTACGAGAAATACGGGATTTGAAATCTCCAAAGGCTTCATTGGCAAGTGTTGGATTTCCTCTTGCTGTGAATGGGCGGAAAGACAGGATGACGATATCTGTGGATTGGATGAATCCAGACTCTCCTTAATCAAAAAAATGCAGGCAATTTTGCAGAATACCTCTCTGGAAGCTGAATTTCGAAAAATCGGTATGGAGGCCGTACTATGATTACAATTTATAAAAGCGAAGCTGATATTCCCCAAAATTTGGAACTGATCATTCTGAATGACGTTTATTTTAATAAAAATACGGTTGAAATGTTGGATGAACGGGCAAAGGATATCATGCAGGAAATTGACGGTGCCTGCATGGTCGGAAAGTATCGTATCGAATCGAAATTTCACAAAGTCGTTCTGGATATCGACAGATTATCGACCGGATGTAAAACCGTTTTAAATGTGATGTATAATCTGGATAAAGTATTTTGTATAAAAGAATGCGGCGAAAATGCATTGGATCTATTATATGGCTTACAAGCAGGCCATGTATTCAGTGATTTTCCAACAATTTCATTTGATATGAAACAAGTAAAAGTTTCCTGCCAGGGAAATACAGTTGTAATCAACGATTATGAAGCGTTAAAGGAGTGGTGGATGGAATGAATTGTAAACCAATCGTAATGGAACGGTATTATACGGTTCATACTTCTTTTGTGATTGATTTTCATTTCACAAATAATATTACAATCCTCATAGGCAATTCAGGAGCCGGAAAGACTGCATCCTATTCATTTTTACTGGAAAGCAGGTCAGAAGATGAGAGAATTGTATGTCTTAATTATACGGATATCAAAAGTGATATCAAACACATATTAGAATCCCTTGAAGGCAAACTGATCGTGATTGATAATGCGGATATTCTGCTTGATCGGGATACCCGTAGATACATCACCTTTGATTCCCAAAATCAATATCTGATCATTGGAAGAGATATCAGGGATTTTCTGACAACCGAAGACAATTTATTCGAGTTGGAGGCTGTCACCAGAGACGAGCGTACTATATTTTCTTTGAAAAGGTATTTCAGCTAAAATATCTCCGCTTCCATTCCTTGGCTTTTTGGAGAAATAGAAGAGCTGCCGACGGCAGCTCTTCCACCCATTCTATCGCCGATTTGACCGCAGACGCCTTTATATTTTTTGCAATGCCTCATCCTGTATAAACATGCTCCACGTATCCGCTGATCCTGTTTCCCAGACCATAGACCACATTGCTGATCACATACTCGCCTTCATTGATGAATATCTCGATCAGATTCGGCTCAATAAATATATCCAGTGAGCAATGCTTCGGACGTTCCGGAGTGCTGCATACGGCTGCACATCCTTTTGTACCGCAGAACACCATGCTCCGGTCAGTCTTCACATATCCGTCTTCCACCCGGATTCGATATCCTCCGATGTCCAGACACGCGCCTTCCTCCAGCGTGGCTTTGATACGGCAGGGATTCTCCCCATCCAGATGTCCCTTATCTTCCTTTTCCTTTGTAAAATATTTTTCCACCTCCGGATGGACTCTGAAATAAATGTGCCCGTCTACGGCTTCTATTACCCGCGGAAGACTCATCATTCCGATCCAGTCTTTTTTTCCTTCTTCCTTTACGGCCTCCGGCATCCGTATCCAACCGATCAGCACACGCCTTCCCTCCCGGTCCACATTGGTCTGGGGGGCATACAGATCCATGCCGTAATCCACATATTGAAGCTTTGAAGTAATTTCCATTGTACATGTTTCGGGATCAAACTCCGCCATGGCGGCAAACGCATGATGCTCATATCCTTTTTCCGCCTCCTCCACATACATTGCGGAACCCACAAATGCATACCCGTCTCCAAGCCGGAACAGATCCGGGCATTCCAATATCCTGCCAAACCCTTCATGCCGGTACTGTGCGGCATATTCCCAGTATTCTGCGTCCCTGCTTTGAAAAAACACGGCACGCCCTTTCTCTTCCCGCACAGTACTGCCCAGGATCATATAATAATTACCGTTTTCATACCATACCTTCGGGTCGCGCGTATGGGCCGCATCAGCAATCCTGTCATCCCGGAGTACCGGAATGATCTGCTTTTTCCCGTTCCAGTTGTCAAAATGAACTCCATCCTCGGAGGTGACCATCGCCTGACAGGTTTCATATCTGTCCTCCGGTGCAATGTGGATATTTTCCTCATTCATCGCCAGATACCGCACCGCGGAATAATAGAGCTGCAGCCTGCCGTCTTTCTCCAACGCACTCCCCGAAAAGGCTCCGTTGCAGTCATAGCTCTTCGTCGGAAACAGGGCGATATCCAGATGCTCCCAATGCACCAGATCCTCGCTTACCGCATGTCCCCAGTGCATGGTTCCCCACATGGGTGCATAGGGGAAACACTGGTAAAACAGATGGTATCTTCCCTGATAATAAATAAATCCGTTGGGATCATTCATCCAATTCCCTGGAGCCTTTAAATGCAGTATATTTTTCATAGTGCTTCCCCTTTCCTTGATTTGTTACCTATTTACGCAGCATCTTCCAGGTCACACCTTGAGCAGGCGTGCCCTGGAACTCAGGCCATCATTTAAAATAGCCTTTGGCAATGGATGTGAATAACAGCTTTTATGTATGTCATTGCCGTTATTTCACAGCGCCTGCTACCACGCCGTTGATGATCTGTTTCTGCAGTACCACATATAAGATCAGAATCGGAATCACGCACAGCAGAAGTCCCGCCATGATCGTGCCATAGTCTGCCGAATAGGTACCATAAAAGCTGTAGGTCGAAAGCGGCAGCGTCAGCAGCTCCTTATCCGTCAGCACCAACGACGGAAGCAGGAAGTCATTCCAGAATGCCAGTGCATTCAAAATCACCATCGTAGATATGATCGGTTTGAGCAGCGGAAATACGATCTTGAAAAACGTCTGGGAATGCGTACATCCGTCAATGTAAGCCGCTTCCTCCAGCGCGATCGGTATATTTCCGTTGATAAACCCATGGAACATGAATACCGACATTGCCATGGAAAAACCCGTATGCATAAAAATCAGTGTCAAACGGTGGTTCAGTATATTCAGCGTTCCGCCGTAAATGCTCACAAGTGGGATCATGATCGCCTGGAACGGAATGAACATGGAAGCCACCATCAGGGCAAACGTGATTTTCGAAATCCAGTTTTTATGACGTACGATATAATATGCGAGCATCGCCGCGAACAGGGTCACAAGCGCCGTCGCTGATACTGTCACGATCAGGGAATTTTTGAACGCGTTCAGAAAATCCATCTGTGTAAACGCCTTTACAAAGTTGTCAAAGGATAGGCCCTTTATCGTAAACAGCCAGGAAAACGGACTTTTAATGATATCTCGTTTTTGTTTCAGTGAATTGATCACCACCATAAGGAAAGGAAACATATACGCAATAAATATAATGATCAATCCTGCCATTGCCAGCATGTCTGTTACTTTCTTCTTTGTTCCGCCCACTACTGTCTGCTGCATTATGCTTCAACCTCCTTCTTCTTTGTCAGATATACCTGAACCCCGCTGATGCAGGCTACAATGATAAACAGAATCAACGCTTCCGCCTGTCCAACGCCAAACTGCCTTGATGTAAATGCCTTCTCATATACATGCATTGCCGCCATTTCCGTAGTCCCGTAAGGTGCCCCCGCTGTCAGGGATAAGTTCACGTCATATACCATAAATGCGCGGGAAAGTGTTAAAAACAGGCAGATGGTCACGGAAGACATCATGAGCGGCATCACAATACTCCTCATCTTTCTCCACCCCGAAGCGCCGTCGATACTCGCCGCTTCCATCACATCCTCACTGAGTCCCATAAATCCGGCCACATAGATCAGGATCATATAGCCGGACAACTGCCATACGGATACAAGCACCAGTGCCGCAAATGCTTTCGACGGGTCGGAAAGCCAGGACACCTCAAACGCGCTCCATCCCGTAGATTCCCCGATGCTGACAAACACTCTTGAAAATACAAACTGCCAGATATATCCCAAAACGATACCTCCGATCAGGTTCGGCGTAAAAAATCCCGCCCGGAAGAAGTTCTGTCCTTTCATTCCTCTGGTCAGCAGGTAGGCAATTCCAAACGCCATCACATTTACGATCACGACCACAAAAATCACATACTTAAATGTCAGAAGCAGTGAAGTCCAGAATTGAGCGTCCTTGATCACTCCTCCGAAATTTTTCAGCCCGACGAAGTTCTTTACGGCAGATACTCCGTTCCAGTCTGTCATTGTCAGATACACTCCATAGACGAATGGAATGATCACCACCGCAATAAAGCAAAACAATCCCGGCAGTGCAAAAATACAGAAATCTTTTCCGTTATTTTTTGACTTCATGATGTTCTCCTCCTCTATTCCTGTTCATCCCAATATTCCTGAATAGATGTAATCAGTTCTTCCCTGTCGCTGCGCTCCGCAAGATATTTCTGCATCGCGGCACCCAGTACCGACCAGTGGTCATTTGGCACGATCGCAGATGCGTTAAATGCGCGGCCCTCATGTACTTTTTCGTAGATATCCCGGCTCAGCGGGTCACTTGGCTCATATGGGTTATTTTGAAACGGCGGGATCAGGTTACATGTCTTTACCATCATCTGCTGCCCAATCTCACTGTAAACGATCCAGTTCAAAAACTCCTTTGCCGCGGCCTGTTCCTTTTCTGAGGCCAACTGCCCGTCCAGCATCACCTGCTTGGAAGGAGAACCCTGGATCTGCTGATTTGCAAAATCGCTCTCATCGTTGTTCATAAAATAGGGCAGGAAGCCGTATGCATCCTCATTCTTCGCGCCTGCCTCGGAGAGGTTGGGCCACGCCCAGTTTCCATTGAACCAGAATGCTGTCTTCCCGTCCGCCAGATCGATGGCCATCTCGTCGTAATCTGCCCCCAGCGGATCTCCCTTGGCCACATTGTACTCCTTGAGCACATCGAACATATCTAAAAATTCCTGCATCCGGTCATAGGAATATAAGTCCAGCTTTCCTGCCTTGATCTGCTCGATCACTTCCTGTGCGCCTTCGGACGTACCGTCATAAGTCTCATATACAAACTGCAGGTGATGCGCGCCCAGGGACCAATCTTCCTTTGCCATGGAAACCGGCTTCTTGATCCCTGCGGCCACCAGCCTGTCCAGGAGCCCGGTAAACGCATCCAACGTGGTGATTGAATCGGGATCAAAGGTCTCTCCAAGCGCTTCCTCAATCACCTTTTTGTTGTAGATCACGCCGCGCCCCTCAATACACAGTGGTAGGCTGTATACCTTTCCATTGACCTCCGTCAGATATCCTTCCGCCTCCTCGATCCATTTCTCATCAGACAGATCCGCGCCCTTTTCCTCTGCCAGGGCAATGACGTCCGTTGTATCCAGTATGGACATTGTGGGCGGATTTCCCGAATTGTACAGGCTGACCACCTTTGTATATGGGGAATCATCCGTAACCGGCATCACTTCTACGTGAACCCCTGCCTTCTTCTCAAATTCCTCTCCCATCTTCTCCAGTGCCACCTGGATCTCCGCCTTCGAATTCAACAGTGTGATATTCGTCCCTGACAGGGAACTGTCGTATTCGAATGTGTCCACAGAGGTATCGATCGGCTCTTCCTTTACCTCCTCATTGGGATCATCCGGGTCACTTGCAAAACCGAATCTGCATCCGGTCAGCATGGTCGGCACAAGCACCAGGGCCAGCCCCAGGGAAATGCCTTTTAATACTTTTTTTCTCATGACTCAAACCTCCTGTTCCTTTCATTAGTTTGTTTTTTTGTAACCAGTAAAGTAACCGGTTACTTTACAGTCATAATATCATTAAAATTTTATAAAGTCAAACATTAATTTTTAGTTTGTGAAAAATGACGGTTTTCCATGCTTATATTTATGCACATCCAACAAAACCGGTTACTTAACCGATTATATCTTGTCTGCAAAATCTGTTTTTGCTATACTTGAAATGTACGATAAAGAAAGGCATTACCACTATGAAAGAGAAAAAAAACGTAACTTTTAGTGATATCGCAAATTACACAAACTTTTCCAAAACTACGATTTCCAGATATTTTAATAATCCGGATTCCCTCACGCTGGAAAACCAGCAGATCATTTCCGATGCCCTTGTCAGACTGGGCTATCATGAAAATAAAGTAGCGCGGATCCTTGCAAATGGCAAGACAGAATTTATCGGCATCATTATTCCGGACCTGTATTACCATTTTTATTCCGAGATACTGAACCAGATTTTGTCTACATATGAGATTTTCAATTATAAATTCCTGATATTTGTCGGAAATAAAAACGAAGAAACAGAACGGCGATATATCCAGGAGCTTCTTGCCTATAAGATTGAAGGCATGATCATCTTAAGCCATACGATATCCTCCGAAGAACTTGCCGCTCTCTCCGTTCCCATCGTCACGATCGAGCGGGAGGATCAGTATGTATGCAGCGTGAATACAGACAACCACATGGGAGGATACCAGGCCGCGGCTCTTCTGGCCAGGCATAAATGCGATATCCTGATCCATATCAATTCACCTGCGTCCGAAGATGTTCCTGCTTATGGACGTCTTCGGGGCTTTTCTGATTTCTGCCGCGAAAACAGCCTGAATTATCAGATCATCCAGAAAGAATTCGGACACGATTATGAGGGGGCCCTGCCGCAGATACAGGCGATCCTTGATGATCTGGAAGTACAGTATCCAGAACAAAAGAAAGGCATATTTATCTCCAGTGACACCCTTGCCAATGTGCTGCTGAATCTGCTGATAAGAAAATATGGAACCCTGCCCAAGGATTATCTTCTGGTTGGTTTTGACAATTCCCCCATATCCCGCGAGGCTGTCCTTCCCATCAGCACCATCGGACAGCAGATCGATCAGCTTGCCTATGAAGCCGTGCGGCTGCTGGTAGAACAGATGACGGAACAGAAAAAGAGAAAGCCGGTTCCTTTGGAAAAACCGGTTCACAAGGTCATACCTCCCATATTGTTCCGCCGGGAGACAACGGAGCATGACTGAGTGCAGCCAGAAGCCCCCGCCGGATACGGCGGGGGCCAGTTCTTAAGCCTTTCCGGCATCCTATCCTATATGTGTTTTTCCATAAATGCAATGATACCCGCTTCGACTTCATCTTTAAGATCCGCATAGTTGTGGATCTCATGGCGGTAACCGGAATATACCTTCGTATCCACGGTATGCCCCGTCTCGTAGAGCCAGTTGCTGACCTCATAGATTCCCTTTCCGTACTGTCCTACCGGGTCCTGGTCGCCGCCGATGTTGTAGATCGGCAGGTCCTTTGGAACCTTTTCGGCCCATTCCGCGCCGTTGATCACCTGCATCATCTGCACAAAGTAAAGCAGCGACTGGTTCGACGTTGGCTTTGTAAACGCATCGAAGGGATCCTCCGCATGGTCTCTCTGTACATAAGGATCTGCACAGATCCATTCATTTCCGATGCTGACCTCCCCGCAGCGCTCGCACATCCATCCCAGCAGACTGCCCGCGTATGCCGGGTCAGATTCCTTTCCTTTTCCGTCGGCCACTGCCTTTTCCAGTTCCTTTTCCACATCCTCCGCGCCCGGGAATACACCGGAAGTTCCGCAGATCGTCGCTCCTTGAAGCTCACTCCCATACTTTGCTATATAATCTCTTACAATAAAGGAACCCATGCTGTGCCCGAAAAGGAAATAGGGAAGCCCCGGATATTTCTCACATACCAGTTCTTTCAGCCTGTGCTCGTCCTCCATCATGGTATGGCAGCCCTTATCTCCCCAGTCGCCCCTTTTTTTATTATGGAGAGCTGTGTTTTCTTGGCACTGATTTTCGTCGGCAGCTACGATGAAC
>VSNK01000289.1 GCA_009774255.1 Faecalicatena sp. | reverse complement strand
GTTGATTGACGACAACGCAGTGCTGGCAGAAATAGCAGGTGCAGAATTCACCGTTAATTACGCAATGCTGTACTAGTCCTTCTTCCGGAGGGACTGTGACCCTCCGATTACATAGAAACCTGCGTGCAGGAATCTGGGAAAGGAGGGCTTTGCTAATGTTGACAATGGAAGGTCTGATAACGGTTATCAGCTTATGTCTGACAGCCTTCGGACTCGGATATGCGATAGGAAGCAAGGATAATAATAAATCACAAAAATAGCCGCCCACAGTCTAGCAAACTCAGCGGCTATTTTGCTGAAAAACTGGACTAGCCGTCTATCGGCAGTACCTTTACTTAAATCCATTTTAGCAAATTTATATGGAATTGTCAAATCTGACGGAATATTCCGCTGAATTTATTCTATACCGGATTCCGCACAAAAGCAAGAACTTTTGGCGGAAAAGTGAAAAAAGCATAGCTCATTTGGCAGAACGATAATGTATTGAATCTAAAATCAAGCAGCAAAAAGCCAATATTATCCCATATTTTCCGAAAAAACCAACCATATATCCAAATTCCCAAACAATCTGACAATTCCCAAAAAATTTCTTATTTACAAATCCCAAAAAGTGTTGTATATTAAGAACTGCAATACAGCAATTTAAAACGGCAGAGTAACAGAGTCAGGAACCGTATGGAAATAACTTATCCATCGCAATCTGTACAAGTTATTTCGTGCCAGTTCCTAAGTATTGAAAGAAAGGACACTCAACTATGAAAACAGAATCAGCACGCCGTCAGGCCGGGCTGTACCATCCTCAGTTTGAGCATGACAACTGCGGAATCGGTGCGGTGGTGAACATCAAAGGCATAAAGAGCCATGACACTGTGGCCAACGCCTTGAAGATCGTAGAGAATCTTGAACATAGAGCAGGCAAGGACGCCGAGGGTAAGACAGGAGACGGAGTTGGAATCTTGTTACAGATTTCACACAAGTTTTTCTCCAAAGTCTGCAGACCCCTCGGTTTTTTGTTGCCCGGAGAGCGGGACTACGGGGTGGGAATGTTCTTCTTCCCCCAGGACGAACTCAAGCGGAACCAGGCGAAAAAGATCTTCGAGGTGATCGTCGCCAAGGAGGGACTGAAGTTCCTGGGATGGCGTGAAGTCCCCATACGCCCGGAAGTACTAGGAAAGAAAGCGGTAGAATGCATGCCCTGCATCATGCAGGCGTTCATTGAGCGGCCCAGGAAGGTAGAACAGGGGCTGCCCTTTGACCGCCGCCTTTACGTGGCGCGCCGGATTTTTGAGCAGAGCAGCGACAATACCTATGTGGTATCCCTTTCCAGCAGGACCATCGTATACAAAGGCATGTTTCTGGTAGGCCAGCTGCGTCTGTTCTTCGAGGATCTGCAGGATCAGGATTATGAGTCAGCCATCGCCATGGTACACTCCCGTTTCAGCACCAACACGAATCCAAGCTGGGAGCGGGCACATCCGAACCGTTTCATGGTACACAACGGGGAGATCAACACCATCCTGGGAAATGCGGACAAAATGCGTGCCAGAGAAGAGACCATGTCCTCCGAATATCTGAAAGGGGAGCTTCACAAGGTTCTTCCGGCCATCAACACCTCCGGTTCCGATTCCGCCATGCTGGACAACGCGCTGGAATTCATGGTGATGAGCGGGATGGAACTGCCCCTTGCCGTCATGATTTCGATTCCGGAGCCATGGGAAAATAACCGCAGCATGACCCAGGACAAGAGGGATTTCTACCATTATTACGCGACCATGATGGAGCCGTGGGACGGTCCGGCCTCCATCCTCTTTTCGGACGGCGACTGCATGGGAGCCGTGCTGGACCGCAACGGCCTCCGCCCGTCCCGGTATTACATCACGGATGATGATTATCTGATTCTCTCCTCGGAGGTCGGCGTGCTGGACATTGATCCGAGAAAAATCGTTGTCAAAGAGCGGATTCATCCCGGCAAGATGCTGCTGGTAGACACCATTCAGGGAAAGGTCATTGACGACGAAGAATTAAAGGCCCGCTATGCGAATGAGGAACCCTACGGGGAGTGGCTGGACGGCAACCTGATTCACCTGTCGGATCTCAAGATTCCCAACGAACAGGTTCCGGTCTATACCAGGGACGAATGCACCCGGCTGCAGAAAGCATTTGGCTACACCTATGAGGACGTAAAGACCTCCATCCTCAATATGGCAAAAAATGGTGCCGAAGGGATTTCCGCTATGGGAATCGACATGCCGCTGGCAGTGCTCTCCCAGAAAAATCAGCCCCTGTTCGGATATTTCAAACAGCGTTTCGCACAGGTGACCAACCCGCCCATCGATGCAATCCGTGAGGAAGTCGTGACCTCCACGACGATCTATGTAGGAAAGGACGGAAACCTGCTGGAGCGCAGGGAAGAGAACTGCAAGATGCTGGAAGTGCACAACCCCATCCTGACCAACACGGATCTGCTGAAAATCAAAAATATGAAAGTGGAAGGCTTCCAGGTGGCAGAGATCCCGATTACCTATTACAAGAATGCCAGCCTGGAAAAATCCATGGAATACCTGTTTATCGAAGTGGACAGGGTCATCCGGGAGGGCGCGAATATCCTCATTCTTTCCGACCGGGATGTAGACGAGTACCATGTGGCGATCCCGTCCCTTCTGGCAATTTCCGGCCTGCAGCAGCATCTGGTCCGGACGAAGAAGAGAACCTCGGTGGCCATGATTCTGGAATCCGGAGAGCCCAGGGAAGTACATCACTTCGCCACACTGCTGGGGTATGGCGCCTGCGCGATCAATCCCTATCTTGCCCACGAATCCATCCGCCAGTTGATCGATTCCAGGCTTTTGCAGAAGGACTATTATGCGGCAGTGAACGACTACAATTCCGCCGCCATCCACGGGATCATCAAGATCGCCTCCAAGATGGGAATTTCCACGATTCAGTCCTACCAGGGTGCCAAGATCTTTGAGGCGATCGGGCTGAAGACAGAGTTTATTGACCAATATTTTACCGATACGGTCAGCCGTGTGGGCGGCATCGGCATCGAAGAAATTGCCGGAGACTACATCGGATTTCATTCCCAGGCATTTGATCCGCTGGGGCTGGAAGTGGATATGACGCTGGACAGCGTCGGGAAGCACAAATCCAAGAGCGGCGGGGAGGAGCACCTGTACAATCCCCGGACCATCCATATGCTGCAGCAGTCTACAAGACGGGGAAGTTATGAGATGTTCAAGCAGTATACCCGGATGGCGGACGAGGAGGGGGAGAAGATCAATCTCCGGGGACAACTGGAATTTGCATGGCCGGAGCAATCCATTCCCATCGAAGAGGTAGAGCCTGTAGAGTCCATCGTGACCCGGTTCAAGACCGGCGCCATGTCCTACGGATCTATTTCCCAGGAGGCACATGAGACACTGGCCATCGCCATGAATCAGATTCATGGAAAATCCAACAGCGGCGAGGGCGGCGAGGACATGGAGCGCCTGGATACCAACCGCTGCTCCGCCATCAAGCAGGTGGCCTCCGGGCGGTTCGGAGTGACTTCCAGATATCTGGTCAGCGCAAGGGAAATTCAGATCAAGATGGCCCAGGGCGCCAAGCCGGGAGAGGGCGGACATCTGCCGGGCGGAAAGGTGTATCCGTGGATCGCGAAGACACGCCATTCCACACCGGGCGTGAGCCTGATTTCACCGCCGCCGCACCATGATATCTATTCCATTGAAGATCTGGCGCAGTTGATCTACGACTGTAAAAATGCTAATAAAGATGCCAGGATTTCCGTCAAGCTCGTTTCCGAGGCGGGCGTAGGCACCGTGGCAGCCGGTGTGGCGAAGGCCGGGGCAGGCGTGATCCTGATTTCCGGATATGACGGAGGAACCGGGGCCGCGCCCAGAAGCTCCATTCACAACGCAGGTCTTCCCTGGGAACTGGGGCTGGCGGAGACTCACCAGACCCTGATTCAGAACGGCCTGCGCGAGCGGGTGCGCATCGAGACGGACGGAAAGCTGATGAGCGGCCGTGATGTAGCCATTGCGGCGATCCTGGGAGCAGAGGAATTCGGATTTGCCACGGCGCCCCTGGTAACTCTGGGCTGCGTCATGATGCGGGTCTGCAACCTGGATACCTGCCCGGTGGGCGTCGCTACACAGAACCCGGAGCTGCGGAAGCGCTTTTCCGGAAAACCGGAGTATGTGGTGAACTTTATGAAATTTATCGCCCAGGAGCTGCGGGAATACATGGCAAAGCTGGGTGTGAAGACGGTAGATGAGCTGGTGGGAAGGACGGATCTTCTGAAAGTCAAAGACAGCTTCGTCTCCGACCGCGCCGCCACGCTGGATCTGCGGAACGTACTATACAATCCTTACGCGGGAAAGAAGAAGGGAATGATCTTCAATCCCAAAAAGGTGTTTGACTTTGAACTGGAAAAGACTCTGGATGAAAAAGTGCTTGTGAAGCAGCTGCTTCCGGCTCTGGAGAAGAAGCAGAAGAAGAGTATGGAACTGGATGTGTCCAACACAAACAGGACCTTTGGAACCATATTCGGCTCAGAGATCACCCGGAGATACCCGGAAGGGCTGCCCGAAGATACCTATGTGATCAAATGCCGGGGGGCAGGCGGACAGAGCTTCGGCGCGTTTATTCCAAGCGGCCTGACGCTGGAGCTGACCGGGGACAGCAACGATTATTTCGGAAAGGGCCTTTCCGGAGGCAAACTGATCGTATGCCCGCCCCAGGGAATCAAGTTCCGGGCAAATGAAAACATCATCATCGGAAATGTGGCCTTCTATGGAGCGACCAGCGGAAAAGCATTTATCAATGGCGTGGCAGGAGAGAGGTTCTGTGTGCGCAACTCCGGTGCCGTTGCGGTGGTGGAAGGCGTGGGAGACCATGGCTGCGAGTATATGACCGGAGGCCGGGTGGTGATCCTGGGAACAACCGGCAAAAATTTTGCCGCAGGGATGAGCGGAGGAATCGCCTATGTGCTCGACAAAGACAATGATTTGTATAAGAAGGTAAACAAATCCATGGTCAATATCGAACGCGTATCGGACAAATATGACGTGCAGGAGCTGAAAGGAATGATCAAGGAGCATGTGGCATATACCAACTCCGAGATTGGAAAAGAGATTCTGGACAATTTCAAGGATTATCTGCCGAAGTTCAAAAAGATCATCCCGGAAGATTACGAGAAAATGATGTCTGCCATCCTTCAGATGGAGGAGAAGGGCTTAAGCGCGGAGCAGGCGAAGATCGAAGCGTTCAATCAGATCAAGAATGGAAGATAGGGGGCGGAAACAGTGGGAAAACCAACAGGATTTATGGATTATAAAAGACAGGATAAGATAGCAGAAGCGCCGGAGAGCAGAATTCGGCATTTCCAGGAATTCCACACGCCTCTTTCCAAAGAAGAGCAGGAAATCCAGGGCGCCAGGTGCATGGCCTGCGGCGTGCCGTTCTGCCAGTCCGGCCAGATGTTGAACGGAATGGCAAGCGGCTGTCCGCTTCACAATCTGGTGCCGGAGTGGAATGACCTGATCTATAACGGCAACTGGGAGGAGGCCTACTACCGGCTGGCAAAGACTAACAATTTCCCGGAGTTTACCTCCCGGGTCTGCCCTGCCTTGTGTGAAAATGCCTGCACCTGCGGCCTGCATGAAGACCCGGTGTCTACCAAGGCGAATGAGTACGGTATCATTGAAAATGCTTATGAGATGGGATATGCCCATGCGCGAGCGCCCAAGGTGCGTACCGGGAAAAAGGTGGCTGTCGTCGGTTCCGGTCCATCCGGGCTTGCCGCCGCGGACTTGCTGAACCGCCGAGGGCATTCGGTGACCGTGTACGAGAGGGAGGATAAACCCGGAGGACTGCTCCGTTACGGAATCCCGAATATGAAATTGGAAAAGCAGATCATTGACCGCAAGATCGCAATCATGGAGGAAGAGGGCGTGGTGTTCAAGACCGGATGCAACGTGGGAAAGGACGTGAAGGCGGCTTCTATATTAAAAGAGTACGACCGCGTAATCTTATCCTGCGGCGCTTCCAACCCGAGAGACATTAAGGTGCCCGGCAGAGACGCGGCAGGAATCCATTTCGCGGTGGATTTTCTGAAATCTACCACAAAAGCGCTCTGGGCAAATGAGATGAAGCTGAAGGAAGGCCAGTACATTTCCGCAAAAGGAAAGAAGGTCATGGTCATCGGCGGCGGTGATACCGGAAATGACTGCGTGGGAACCGCCATCCGGCACGGCGCGAAATCGGTGATCCAGCTGGAGATGATGCCCAAGGCACCGAATCAGCGGGCAGAGAACAATCCGTGGCCGGAGTGGCCGAGGATCTGCAAGACCGATTACGGCCAGCAGGAGGCGATCGCTTTGTTCGGTCACGATCCGCGGGTGTACACCACCACGGTGAAGGAATTTATCAAGGATAAAAAAGGCGCGGTCTGCAAGGCGGTTCTGGTGAAGCTGGAGTCGAAGAAGGACGAAAAGACCGGACGCATGATGATGGCAGAGATCGCCGGGAGCGAATATACGGTGGAGGTGGATCTGGTGCTTATCGCGGCCGGATTTCTGGGAAGCGAAGCATATGTGTCCAGGGCATTCGGCGTGGAGCTTAACGAACGGACCAATGTAAAGACCGCTTCCGGGGCGTATCAGACCAATGTGGAAAATGTGTTTACTGCCGGAGATATGCACCGGGGACAATCCCTTGTCGTGTGGGCCATCCGGGAAGGAAGAGAGGCGGCACGGCAGGTGGACTTAAGTCTGATGGGATATACGAACCTGTCGGTGCAGTAAGGAGTTGTAGAAAAATAACTGACACATCTTGGCTTGTCTATTTCTCCGGCTGCACAGGTCAAAAAGCCTCGAC
>VSNK01000288.1 GCA_009774255.1 Faecalicatena sp. | reverse complement strand
CTGATATTGATGGCTTAACTTTCTTAAAACATTTATAAAAAAAATGCCATAAAATATACAACAAACAACCCAACGGTTAAGAATATGCAACAAACCTAAACTCAAAACAACAGAATTAGCAATAACCACCTGTACAAGTACGCAAAAGCTAAAATGATATATTTTATCCTTATTCTTTAAATGCTTACTAAAAACCACCGAAGGCCAAAGAAACATAAAAAACATATAACCGCAAAAGACCTTACCATATTCACATATCCAATATAGTGTCTCCATTCAGCATCTATTCCTCTCTAATTTTTTACATATACTGTATAGATAGATATTCTGACATTGCCTTTGCCTCTCACTTCGCTTCCAAAACCATATCCATCCTCAGTATCTTTATCCGAAAAATCACCGTCAACATACTGAACACCATCCGGAGCATATACCAGACCGGCTTCAAACCGCTGTGCATACTTTCCCCACTTTCCCTCGCATGCATTACGGCAGGAACCTCCTGCACACGATATCCGAGCAAAAGCATCTGCATGAGCATATTGGCATCCGGATATTTATCATCAAAATGGTTATATTCCGAATAGTAGATAAATGCCTCTCTATTAAGCCCCTGCAATCCCGTTGTCGGATCAGCAATATGCCTTCCTGTCACCTGTCTGATCAAGAAACGGAACATGGTATACGCCGATTTTTTAAGCAACGAAACCGGAAAATCTGAGCTGTTTTTCATAAACCTGGCTCCTAACACAATATCTGGCTTCTCCACATTGACATCATCTTTACCTTTCAATTGCTCATATATCACGGGAATATTGCAGGCATCATGCTGTCCGTCCGCATCCATCTGAATCACATATTGATAATGATTGCGTACCGCATATTTATACCCCAGCTGAAGGGCACTCCCATATCCCATGTTGTATATATGTGTGATCAGTTCATATTGTTTTTCTTTTACAATCCTGCCGGTATGATCCGTAGAGGCATCATCAATTACCAGAATATCAGCGATCGCGGGGATTTCCAGCTGTTCCAGCTGTTCAAACACTTTTACGATATTTTTTTCTTCATTGTAAGCCGGTATAATAACCAGCAGTTCTTTTCTGCCCATCCATCAATCCATCCAATCCAGCAATATATTCTATACTATCCACCCATTCATTCCATCTGGCAATACATTCTATCTGTCCGTCCATTCATTCCATCTGGCAATGCATTCTATCTATCCATTCGGCAATCCATCATGCCTCTTATTCCAACAATTTTTTAAATAACCGAAGCTCTTGTTCATGTGATATTTCTTTTTTCTTTGCTTCCGCTCCAAGCCTTTTTCTTTTTCCTTCATTTAAATATAAATCTTCAATCTTTTCCGCAACCGCCTGCGGAGTTAATTCACACAGGATACCATCCACTCCATCTTTGATCTGTTCCCTGTTTCCATTGCAGTTGGAAGCGATCACCGCGCATCCCAATGTCTGTGCTTCCTGAATCGCAATACTTTTCCCTTCGAACCTCGTAGCATGCACATACACATCTGCTTTTACATAATGAGGATACGGATTATCCAATTGTCCCAGCAGGAGAAAATCCTTTTCCAGATGCAGCTCATGAATTCTTTTTATCAAAGCTTTTTTCTGATCTCCTTCGCCCAGCACATACCACCTGACATTGTATTTCTTTTTTTTCAGGATCTCCATTGCCTCTATAGCAATGTCATAGCCTTTTTGCCGTGTAAGCCGCCCGACAGACAATATACGGAACCCATTATAATCATCTTCAAACCCGCCTTTTTCCCTTGCTCTGAGACGAATTGACTCCTGATCTACGATATTGTGAAACACATCCAATTTCGCCGCATATTCCGGATAAAAATCAGAAAAATGATTCATAGTCTCCTCAGAAACCGCAAATATTTTCGCAAACTGCCGGAAGCAGTTCTGATCCATTGCTCTCGTATACCCGGCATTCTCATAATCAATATGTATCAAGGCTATTTTTTTCCGTGCCTTCACATGATCGGCTACATAGTACACAGAACCGCCTTCGATCCATGCCATTGCCAGATCAAAACAAATATCAAACCTTTCTGCTCCATCCGACAAAACACGCCAAAGCAACTTATCTGTCTGAATCCTTTTTTCCTTCACCATACCCGCAAGATTTTTCATGACATAATGAACTTTATAAGTGAATCCTCCATTTCTCACAAAGGACTGAAACACTTTCTTCATCAGTTCCGTTCTGCCTTTTCCCGTCAGAACTGATTGCCTGCTGAACGTAGGATTCAGCAGCCGAACGCAGTCCGGCAGTTTTTCGATCAGTTCACCCTGACCTGTGAGAACATAGAGATATATTTCATATTTCTGCCCGTTCAGCTTTTTCAATAATTCCAGCAAAGCAGTCTCTGCCCCGGCCTGGCTTAACGTATTAATTACAAACAGAAGCTTTTTCTTCATATGCTTTTATCCTGTCTTCCTGTTTTTCAATCTGCTGCATGATTTTCTCATTTTCCTGGATAAGCAGTGATACCTGCATGGCAAGTTCCTGATTTTTCATAGCCAGGCGGGAGAGCAGCAGGCTGAACTGGAAACCGCCCCACAGGCATACCGCTCCCACAACGAACAATACCAGTCCTGTCCCCCTTGAAATATGGTGTGTCCAGGATGATAATGCCGGAAAGATTCCTATGGCAATCAGTATGACTCCAAGGATTTCCCACACTACGGCAAGATTCACTGTCAGCTTTCTGACCGAATGATACCAAAAACTTGATGTCATAATAAAAATTCCCGCTGCGATCATCCCATATTTTATAAGATCTGCCGTTCTTAACATTTATCAGTTATTCTCCTTCGCAATTTTACCAGCCTTACGGCTGCAGGCTGCAGCCCGCCGCCCCGCTTATAGGAAATTTATCGCAATGCAGGTGGGGGAACGGATTGACAATCTGGTCATCCATCCGCAGCTTTCCTGGCCGAACTTTGCCTGTCGTACACCTTGCCGGATGGCTGCTTCCCTTTTCCACGCTTCAATAGATTTCCGCTGCAGAATATATGCCTGTCGATATTTCTCTCGATCCAGCGCAGCCGCATATAGGTAACTGTCCAGCCGGCAAAGGAGCCAAGCACCACACCGATCCCATACCAGATTTCATCCAGTCTCGTGGCAAAGATACTGCCCACAAGAGTTATGACAAAGAAACTCAATGTCGCCCATACCATCCCTGCCAAATCATTAAAGTAATATAAAAACAGAATCGCAGAATACATCAGGAAAAGAATAAAGTATCCTGCTGCCAGACAAGGATAAATGCTCATAACCAATCCCGAAAAGCCGAACCGCGGAAGCAATATAATACAAAGAAGGTACACAACCACGGTGATAATAAACTGAATACGCGCCAGATTCATCAGGGAGCTTGCCATCTGCCGGAACATCTGTCTTTTGTCATTTTCTATATCCGCTTTTTTGGCCCCGATCACAGATTCGGAGTAAGCTTTATATTTATCATGAAAGTGCATCTCGATATGGGCGATAAATATAATTGTCGCGGAGATATTCGTAAACATCGCAAGGCAGCTCGCCATATCATAGGGCTGATTGCAGACAAACGTATCCACCACTACCATCTTCATGTCCGTATTCCAGAAAACAAAATTGTGGACATACATTCCAAAAATGTACAGAAAATTCGTCACAATCAACTGCCAGTACTGTTTAAAATAACCAAGCACTTTCCAATATTTATTACTGTTACGTCCAAAATACCGTTTCACAAAAGAGAACTCCAATACCGCAATCAGGAAAATACCTGTCATCAGTGCAAACAGCATACTTTCCGTAATACTCCAATGAAACAGAAATCTCAGAATCAGGGAAAGGATAAATGCTTCTAGCATCCCAATCGTAAAAAACAATGATATCTTCTCATAATCCTTACAGATGGAAAGATATATCATCGAATAAATTGCCATTGCCAGAGATATATAGCCGCAAAATCCGGTGAACACATAGAACACCTTCACACCGCCCACAAAATGCTCCCATAAGCAGAACGGAACACCCAGCAGACAGCTTAACGTCAGATTCATGACCAGCCCCAGGTAATAGCAGGGTAAAATATCCTCATAACGCTCTTCGTAAATCACATCTGACATATATTTAGACAATACCGCGTTAAATGGCGAAACTGTCATCAAGGAAAAGATAAACGTATACAGTACGGTACAAGAAAACAGTTCCCGATTCAGATAGCCGACCGTATTAAATCCCAGCACCCAGCCCATCAGCAGGACGTTCATAATAACAACAAACATAGGAGCTACCGTAACAGCCGTACTGTACGTAAATCCCACAAGGTTTGCCGCAATGCTGTTTTTCTGAAAGATATGATTCAACTTTACGCCTATTCCTGCCATCGTCTATTCTTTCTCGTCCTCCCATTTCAACCCCATGCTTTCCGCAAAATCTTTGTAAATATTGCGGTATGCCTCAATCATATAAGAATACTGATACTTGGCCAGAACTCTCTGATATCCATTTTCGCCCATTTGAAGGCGCAGAGTCTTATTTCTTGCCAGCGTTACCATAGCCCGCGCGATTTCTTCTATATTCATGATATGGGTTACAATTCCTGCCGCACCGAACCCGTCGTTTTCCCCCATGATCAGGCCTCTGCAGTTTCCTACATCCGTAGCAATAACCGGCTTATGCGCCGCGAAGCTTTCCAGGATAGTCAGCGGCTGTCCCTCGCTGATGCTCGTCAGTATCGTCATATCCATCTTGCCCAGGTATTCTCTGACATTGATCCTGCCAGTAAACTCGATATCGGGAAGCTTCTCGGAATCTACCAGTTCAAAGCATTCCTCCGCATATTCTTTCTCCTCATCCCATGGACCCATGATCCAAAGCTTTAGAGAGGGTTCTGCTTCTCTTGCAAAACTGAAAGCATGAATTAAAGTTTTTATATCCTTGATCGGCGCTATACGCAGGATGGCTCCTACATAGACACGCCCCTTTTCTTCGTCAGATTTTCCAGGAAGATCCTGCAGATTTTCTACGGAAATCCCATTCGGAGTAATCATGGTCTTCTCAAGGGGGCAGCCAAGCTCCAGTTCCAGTTCACGCGCATGCTCATACAGGCTTGTGACCAGATCCGCCCTGTCATAGGCCAGATTGGACATTTTGCGGAACTGTTCTATCCAGATGTCTTTGTAGATTCCCTGCACCCACTTTGCCTTTATCAATTCTTCCTCACGTTCTCTTGTATAGATTCCATGCTCTGATATCAGAAGCCGCCCTCCGTAGAGATGCTTTGCCATACTCCCGAGTATCCCTGCATAACCGGTAGCCGTGCAGTGATACAAGTCAGCCTTTGGAATCTGCATCTTCAATGTATGGAACATCGGCAGATAGATGGACCGCATCATCCATAAAAAATCCGAAAACACAATCTGGCTGTAATTCAGATTGTAGCAATCCGTAACCGCATTCAAAAAGTCTACTGACATCAAAAGATTATTGACAGAAAGTGTCTTTTTCTGAAATAGATCGAACAAAGTCTCCCAGTCCACCTGCTGATTCAAAAGAAGACCGCGGAAAGCCCTGTATTCCTTTTTGCTCAGTGCTTTTTTTCGTCCTCTTTTTACGCTCCAGTCGTAATCCTCCAGATAAAGCTCATGCACCTCCGCCACATTTTCAGGCAGTTCATATACAAACTTGCCGCTCCAGGAACGGTTCGCTACAATTGCCAGAATAATGAATTCCTGGCTGGAGAAAGACTGTATCAGACGATGGATCCAACTGGACACACCGCCTACTACATATGGATAGCATCCTTCTGCTATCAGACAGATTTTCATAGCAAGCCTTCTTCCTTATTTATTCTCATGAAGCAATGAACCAGGCAGTCGTGCCTGCAAGGATATTTGACAGATGAGAGACTCTTTTTCCATCTTAATCCCCATAGTGCAGCACCGTACTCTCCATTGTGATCGTAGCTTCTGCTTCATCCAATTCCAACAGAAAGATATCTTCCTCCATTTCCGTGAAAGAGCCTCCCTCCATATGGCCAATTGTTTCATTATGGGTTCTCAATAGAAACCATACCGGCTCCTGGGTGTTGGCCAGATGCAGGAAAATCTTATTTTTTTCTCTTTGATGGCCGTAGTCCAGTTTTAAAAATCTGCGGATATGCTCGTCGCTTTCTGACACGGTCGTCCCCTGGAATCCCTGGAATCCCTTCCAGTAGTTCTGAATGTTCCAATTCAGATCCTCCGCCAGTTTTTCCCAGCCGTCCTCATTGTCCTTCGGATATACTACACCTGCTACATCCAGCAATATATTTGTATAGCCAAGCATCGTCTCCACACATCTGATTCTTAGATCATCCCGGTAAGTATGGGTAAAACCATCTGAAAGTACTTTTTGTTTCGTCACATATTCTGACAGATATCCTACGATTTCATTATCATTTCTATCTTCCTCTATGACTGTCCTGACGGAAGCCAGCGCGTTTTCGCTCAAAGCTGCTTCTATTTGTTTTTCTGGCAGGCTTCCTGCGTAGAAAGAAGCAAACCGATACTCCGGAATGGACCTCTGGATAAAATCGTAATCTGCTCCAAGCTTCTTTTTAAGATCCGTATCCGATATATTCAGGCCGGACAGTCCCACTTCCGTATTTTCTTTGTTTAAATTTTTCATATAATAATGAAGCTGTTTGTCATCTGGCAGCAGATCATCTTCATAATCAAGCTGCGGCGCCATCATGCAGGAAAATCCCATCCTATTCCCTCGATACACAGTCATAATGCCCGGCCACAGCACATCACGTGCTACTCCCTGCATATCTCTGCTGTAGATCTTCATCAATTGTTCTTCATTTT
>VSNK01000287.1 GCA_009774255.1 Faecalicatena sp. | reverse complement strand
TGAAAGGGCTTCCGGAAAGCAGGGGGCTGGCAAGCTATGGTGTGAAAGGGCTTCCGGAAAGCAGGGGGCTGGCAAGCTATGGTGTGAAAGGGCTTCCGGAAAGCAGGGGGCTGGCAAGCCATAGCATGAAAGTAAGCTTTCATGGTCGTCTGTGCCGGACGGCGGTATGGGCACGAGTATGAAGGGAGTGGAAGTATGACAGCAGGAAGCAATTTGGATATTATAACACGGAAAAATATCATGGTTCCCGGACCGGTGCTGAGTGATTATCGTTTTACCGTGCTGTGGAAGGACGATGTCATGGCAGATGTGGAGCTTTTTGACAGGAGGAGACAGGTACGGATCGTAAAATATAAAAATACGTGTCCGGAAAATCCGTTCTATGGCGGAGAAGTGACGCCGGAGCGGATATACCGTTTTCTGGAAGGGCGCTGTATGGACCGGAACAGGCCGTGCCTTCCGGAATATCTGGAAGGGCTGGGGCTGGAAGAATATAATCCTTATGAGATCGTAAAAATTACACATGGAGTCATGTGGGAGGATTTCCAGTGGCTTCGTTTCCCGGGAGAGGAGATCAGCTGGAAGGATGTGAAAATACGTGACTGATTACCGCATTGAGGAGGCTTACAGAAGAAACAATGTCGGTTGCTCCAGCTTGGGATTGGAAAATAAATACTTTAAGGACGGGTATTGGTACAAGCAGGATATCAGCGGGTACGAAGGGCTGGCGGAAGAAGTATGCGGTATGATCCTGAGCCATTCGAATGTGGAGTTTTATGTAGAATATGAGTCTTGTATGATCAATGGAAGGTCTGGCTGCAGAAGCAGGAACTTTTTAAAGGAAGGGGAGTCTATCATTACCTTTAAGCGGTTGTATGAGGTCGCCTGCGGCGGAGACTTGACGAATCAGGTATATATGATCCGGGATGTGGAAGAACGGATCCGCTTTGTGATTGATTTTATCAAGGGATATGCAGATATAGACTGTACAAAATATCTGCGCAATGTTTTAAGCTTTGATATGCTGACGCTGAATACGGACAGGCATTTCCACAATCTTGCTTTGCTCCGCACAAGCTCAGGATATGCGGAATGTCCGATTTTTGACAATGGCGCGGCTTTTTTAAGCAATTATGGAATGTTTCCGCCTTATGAAGACCTGGAGGAACAGATTTCTCATGCGGCGGCAAAACCATTCAGCGGGAGCTTTGAACAGCAGGCAGTTGTATTGGGAACGGATATCCGGCTGGATCAGGAAGCAATCTTCGAAGAGATCAAAAAAATAGATCATGTGAGACTTCGGTCCGTACTGGAATATCAGCTCAGACGATATGAAAATTTTTTCTCGAAACGGTGACAGATATACTCACGGCAGATTTATCCGGCGCTTCGCATAATCACATTGCAGTTCATTGGCAGCTGCGTGATAAAGTCAGAATACTATAGTTTTCTCCAACTATTTCGTAGGACAGGAATAAAAAAATCAGTTATACTATATTGACAAATATTATTCCGACAGGAGATTCATACGAGTTTCACGGTAGATTCCTGCGACTTTGTGGAGGTTTGAACTATGGAGACTACAATGGCAAAAATGCCAAAAGCGGCAAAATCATCGACTTTTTACCGGGATATGTTCCGGCTTGCGCTTCCCATTGTATTTCAGAATCTGATCACCACGGCGGTGGGGTCCGCGGACGTGATCATGCTGGGATGGGTCAGCCAGACCGCGCTTTCCGCCGGTTCTCTGGCAAGCCAGATCATGTTTATTCTAAATCTGGTCTATTCCGGTATCTCTTCCGGAATCGGGATGCTGGCCGCCCAGTATTGGGGAAAGAAGGATACCCGGACCATTGAGAAAATTATGGGAATCGGCATGAAGCTGTCGATCCTGGTTTCGTTTTTGTTTTTTGTACTGGCATGCTTTTTCCCGAAGCTTTTGATGCTGGTTTTTACATCCGACGCAGAGCTTATTGACACCGGGATCTCTTATCTGCGGATCGTAGGGTTTTCCTACCTTTTCATGAGCATCTCCCAGGTCTATCTGTGCACCATGCGTTCCATCGAGCGGGTAGTGTTCGCAACCATCACCAATGGTTCCGCCCTGGGGTTGAATATTATTCTCAATGCCGTATTTATTTTCGGCCTGTTCGGCCTGCCGCGGATGGGAATTCTCGGCGTTGCGCTGGCGACGACGATCGCAAGAGGAATCGAACTGCTCATCTGCATGGTGGATGCCATCCGTTTTGAGACCATCCGTTTCCGCCCGTCGCTCCTGATGCAGCATCATAAAGTGCTGTTTCAGGATTTTATGAAATATTCCCTTCCGGCCTTTGGAAATGAAGTGAGCTGGGGCGTCGGCTTTTCCATGTATTCGGTGATCATGGGGCACCTGGGAAGCGATATGGTGGCGGCAAACGCAGTGGCCATTGTGGCAAAAAACCTGGGTACCGTAGTCTGTTTCGGAATTGCAAACGCAGGCGCGATTCTGCTTGGAAAGGCGATCGGCGCCGGGCAGACTAAGACCGTGAAGGAGGATGCCTCCCGCTTCTGTATCATTACATTGATCAGCGGGCTGGCTGGCGGCGTGCTCATTTTCCTTCTGCGCCCTCTGTTTATGCATATGGCAGACTTAAGTACCGTTGCACAGGGATATCTCAGTATCATGCTGTTTATCAACATGTATTCCGTCCTCGGTCAGGCTATGAACAGTACGGTGATCTGCGGAATCTTCCGTGCCGGCGGTGATTCCCGGTGGGGCTTTATCTGTGATGTGATCGATATGTGGCTCTTCGCCGTGCCTCTCGGCTTTTTCAGTGCATTTGTCCTGAAGCTCCCGCCGATGTGGGTATATTTTCTGATCTATCTGGATGAATTTGTGAAGCTGCCCTTTGTATACCGGCATTACAAAAGCTATAAATGGCTGAAAAATATTACAAGAGACTTTTAGGAACTGTCGGGAAATAGACAAGTGAAGAGGTATAAGTTATTTTTGGCTATTTTGGGACAGATTCTTAGTTGAGTATGTAAGGAGTTGATTTCGTTATGGCTAGAAATAAACACCCGGAGGAAACGGTAAACCTGATTCTGGATGTTTCGCTGCGCCTGTTCCTGGAAAAAGGATATGAGCACACCTCCATTCAGGAGATTATCAATAACCTGGGCGGGCTCAGCAAAGGCGCGATCTATCATCATTTTAAATCAAAAGAGGATATTCTGGTCGCGGTCACGGAAAGGATGACAGGGGAATCGAACCGAATGCTTGCCGAGATCCGGGATCGTACGGATCTGACCGGCAGTGAAAAGCTAAAAACAATTTTCAGGGAATCGCTCGGCAGGCCGGTGCTGGAGGATATCTTCGAGGCGGCTCCGGATCTGGGCAATAATCCAAGGCTGCTGTTTAGTATGTTCCGGGATACGGTGGATGACGCGGCGCCGAACTACATCCTGCCGATCATTGAGCAGGGAATCGAGGACGGTACGATCCGGACCGATTACCCGGAAGAGCTTGCGGAGCTGATCACTCTTGCGGCGAATATCTGGATGAATCCCATGATATTTAAGGATTCTGCCGAACGGGCCAACCGGAAGTTCATTGTCTTCTGCCAGATGATGAAAAGCTTTGGACTGGATATCGTAGATGAGGAAATGCTGAACAGGCTGAAGCAGCTTGCGTTGATCTATCAAAAGAATAAGTAGCGAATCCCGGCCTTTTGCATGATGAAGAAGATCATGGGGAAAGGCCGGGATACTGTTATAAAAGGCATTCCCATTCCTTTTCTTTAAAACCGGTCAATACGGTCTTATCTGTGACCAGGATGGGGCGCTTGACGAGCATTCCGTCGGACGCAAGCAGGTCAAACTGCTCGGACTCACTCATGCCGGGCAGTTTTTCTTTTAGATTCATTTCCCTGTAGAGCATGCCGCTGGTATTGAAGAACCGTTTCAGCGGCAACCCGCTTTGCATGTGCCACTTTTTCAATTCATCGGCCGTGGGATTCTGCTCCTTGATATCGCGGTCTTCAAACTCCAGGTTATGCTCCGTCAGCCACTTCCTTGCCTTCTGACAGGTTGAGCATTTGGGATAAGCTACAAACAGCATTTCTTCTGTTCCTCCTTTTCAGTCGTATGTCCGCATGGTTTGCGAATGATTGTTACAGTGCGCACCCAAATTTAGGCACTTAAGAACAATTTCTTGCGCAATATGGCAAAATTTTCGTATTGTGCTTTTCTGGTTTATCCAGGTTAGGATGTGACATGCAACAAGTGATTTCAATGTATCATATCCGGCAGCAGAACGCAAGATTTTTCCGGCACGGTTATTGCGAATGATTAAAAGGCCAATGAATTGTAGGATTATGTAAGTCTATGATTGTTTTTTTCGTGCCTATCAGTTATAATTAAAAAAGACCTTATTTCAACAGGGAATTTCGTTCACAGTGAAAAGATGTATCCGTGGCGTTACTGTTCACACGGTGTCGTGCACTTGCTGCACGGCATCCGGCCAATACAGTGATGGGGCGGGCATCCAGTCCGTTTATACTCCGTTTCAGTCCGTCCTAAACAAGCGTCACAGGCGCTTAGGACCGCCGTCAGGGGCTTCTCAATGGGCTGGATGCCGTTACTGTGAGCACCCGGTCAGGGTGTGAACAGTAACTCCGTGGCGGATATCTTGGTGAACAGTGGCCGAGAAGCAAAGTATAGAGGAGTGAACAGAGTATGAAAGCAAAGAAAACAACACCCAAAAGCCCAGCGGCAAAGGCACGGCGGCGCAGAGGACGTATTGCGGGAAAGCTGGTAGGCGCGATCGCGGTGACGATTATGATCATGGTCGCGGTCCTCCTGATTATTGTTTACAACCGTGTGTCTGACGCATTGCTGAAAAAGAGCGAGAATCTGATCCAGGAGACTACCGATAAGGTAGTCCAGGAGACTACCGCGTGGATGAATAAGACACTGACCATGTTAGAGATGCAGAAGGATACGATAGAGTATGAGGACATGGATGTTTCTGACATGGAGGAATACATCAGGCATACCGTAGATCAGAACAGCGCATATCCGGCGGGTTTGTACGTGGCACTGACAGACGGTTCCCTGTATCATGCGTCGTTTGTGCCGGGAGCAGACTACAATGCCCTCGAAAAGTCCTGGTATCAGGATGGAATCCAGTCGGAAAGCATGATTTTTGGAGATGTTTATTTTGATGAAGACAGCCAGTCCTATGTGGTAGGCGCTTCCGGAATGCTCAAGGATAAATCAGGCAGAGCCCGCGGCGTCGCGGCTGCCGACGTGTATCTGGATGCGATTTCCGATATTGTGGAGAATATTCAGCTGGAAGAGACGGGCGGAGTGTTCCTTGTAGATACCCGCACGGATACGATCATCGGCCATCGGGACAAGGAGATCACCGGGCGGCTTCTCAGTGAATTCAGCGGAGATATGTATGCGTACGCTTCGGAACAGATCACAAAAGGAACCTTCGGGCTGTCGCTTTTTGAAGAACATACATACGTGCAGACGGTAAAAGTGCCGGGAAGTGACTGGGCGGCGGTCGTGTATGTGCCGAAATCGGAGATACTTTCAGATCTGAACGTACTGACTGGTATTATGTCAACCGTGTCCGCGATTTCGGTCATTGTTACGATTATTCTTGTGATCTTTCTTGTGGGAAAGATCATCGGCAAGCCGGTGGCAGAGCTGAATGAAGTCGCTTCGAGGATGGCGGATGGAGAACTGGATCAGACGATCCGCCATTTCCCCAACGATGAGCTGGGGGAACTGGCATCGAATTTTGAGAAAACAGTGTCCCGACTGCGGGAATACATAGATTACATCAGCGAAATTTCGGAAAAGCTGCAGGAGATTTCCCGCGGAAATCTGGATATTACGCTTTCCCACGAGTATGTAGGACAGTTTTCCAGAATCAAGGAGTCTCTGGAAAGCATCACCAGATTTCTGAATGATACCATAGGGCAGATTCATGTGGCATCGGGACAGGTGGCGGAGGGTGCCGGATATGTTTCGGAAGGCGCGCAGACCCTTTCCTCCGGTTCCATACAGCAGAATGAATCGGTAGAGCAGCTCGCTTCTCATATCAGCGAGGTATCGGACGGAATCCAGAAGACGGCCCAGGGAGCAAAAAGAGCCAGCGAGATTTCCAAAGATGTGAGCGACAGTATTCTGGAGAGTAATGCCAAGATGAAGCATATGAACGAGGCGATCCAGAAGATCAGCAGCAAGTCTGCGGAGATCCACAATATTATCAAAACGATCGAGGACATTGCATTTCAGACCAATATCCTGGCCTTGAACGCTGCCGTAGAGGCGGCCCGCGCGGGCACCGCAGGAAAAGGGTTCGCGGTAGTGGCAGATGAGGTGCGCAACCTTGCCGGGAAATCTTCTGAGGCAGTTAAGAATACGACGGTTCTGATTGAGCAGACGGTGGAAGCCGTGGAAGAAGGAACCAGTGCGGCGGAAGATACGGCAGCGTCCATGATGGATGTAGTGGCGAAGTCCGACGAGGTGAACAAGCTGATCGAAGGGATTGCCACCTATTCCGCAAAGCAGGCGGAGGCTACGGAAGAAGTTATACGGGGGATTGATCAGATTTCCGATGTGGTACAGTCCAACCAGGCTACGGCGGAGAAGAGCGCCGCTGCCAGCGAGGAACTGTCCGGACAGGCGAATATGCTCAGAGAACTGGTGTCCAAATTCCGGTTAAAGACAAGGTAGAGAACCGGAGTCCGGGCATCGGTAAAAGATAAGGAGTTGTAGAAAAATAACTGATAAAGATTGCGCAGGATATTTCTTCGGATGTACAGGTCAAAAAACGCAGGCGTAGTGGGCTACGTCGAGGCTTTTTGACCTGTGCAGCCGGAGAAATAGACAAGTCAAG
>VSNK01000286.1 GCA_009774255.1 Faecalicatena sp. | reverse complement strand
CCTTTCGTTATATGATGTCTATCAGTATAGCAGGAATGGATGAGAAATGCACTACGCCATCTTTTGAGGCGCTTACAGAATTTACTGTTTGTCGTTACAATTTAGCAGGAATGTTCTTGAGTTATCAGGATACTTCTCTGAATTTTCTACAGAACAGAAATACATGACAAATTCTTATAAGTATCTTCGTTTATTATTTAGAATTATCTACAGAAAAAATTAAGAATTACCTGATATCGTAATATTATCGAAAAAATAAACGACGGAAGCCGAAGGTCATGAGGGATGGCCGGAAGCGAATTCTATGATACCAGAGGAGGGGCATTATGAAGTACATTACATTTACAATTCCTTGTTACAATTCACAGGATTACATGGAGCGCTGTATCCAATCTCTTGTAAAGGGCGGGGAGGATGTAGAGATCCTGATTATCGACGACGGTTCCACAGACCGCACCGGAGAGATCGCGGATGCGTATGAGAAGAAATATCCCGGCGTGGTAAAGGCAGTCCACCAGGAGAACGGCGGACATGGAGCAGGAGTCAACAAAGGACTGGAACTGGCGCAGGGGCAATACTTTAAAGTCGTAGATTCCGATGACTGGCTGGAAGAACAGGCGTACAAGAGACTGCTGTCAAAAGTGAAAGAATACTGCGCCCAGGAACCGTCCGAAGAGGCACCGGATCTTTTCATCTGCAATTATGTGTATAATCATCTGGATGAAGGGACTTCCCGTGAGATGAATTATCGGAACGTCTTTCCGGTGGAGTGGATATGCACCTGGAATGATATCGGGCATTTTTTACCGTCTCAGTATCTGATTATGCATGCGTTGGTCTATCGTACGGAAGTGCTGCGGCAGTCGGGAGTGCGTCTGCCGGAACATACCTTTTATGTAGATAATCTGTTTGCCTATCAGCCGCTTCCCTATGTGAAGAAGCTGTATTACATGGATATTGCGCTGTATCAGTATTATCTGGGCAGAGAAGACCAGTCTGTCAATGAAAAGGTGCTGATGCGCCGCATTGATCAGCAGATCAAGGTGACGGAGCTTGTGGCACAGTGTATGGATCTGGATAAGGTGGCGGAGGAGTATCCGAAGCTGGCTGTCTATATGCGGAGGAACATATCTATTATGATGGCGATTTCCTCAATCCATCTGCTGCTGATCCGTTCGGAGGAAGCCGACAGAAAGAAAAGAAATCTGTGGAGAAATATAAAATCCAGCGACCGCAGACTGTATTACCGGCTGAAATTCGGAACCATCAGCGGCCTCACTGACCTGCCGGGAAAACTGGGAGGAATGCTGACCATAGGCGGTTACCGGCTCGCAAAAAAAGTATACCAGTTCCAGTAAGGAGTTGTAGAAAAATAACTGACACATCTTGGCTTGTCTATTTCTCCGGCTGCACAGGCCAAAAAGCCTCGACGTAGCCGTAAGGAATCCACCATGCTACGCATGGTACCCCTTAGGGCAAGGCCCACTACGCCTGCGTTTTTTGACCTGCACATCCGAAGAAATATCCTGCGCAATCTGTATCACTTATTTTACTACAACTCCTAAGGAACAAAAACGGACTTTCAGAATAGATGAAATATAGGTATCTGTTTCAATATCCTTGCAGATACGAAATAATATAGAGAAGAACAACGAGAGGACAGAACATTGGCACGGATTTATATAGCATTGGTAGACACACCGGGGATTTTTGCATATCTCATACGACATTTTTTAAGACAGAAATATATCCACGTGGTCATCTCACTGGATGCGCGGCTGGAGGAGGCATACAGCTTCGGCAGGAGAAATCCATTTATACCGGTGATCGCCGGATTTGAAAGGGAAAATAAAAGGAAAATACTCCGTGCCTTTCCCACAGCAGATTATATGATCTGCGAAATGGAATGTACACGGCAGCAGAAAGAGCAGATTCGAGAAACATTGGAGCAGGCCATGGAGCACAGGTTCCGGTATCATTACGCGGTGCTGGGATTGTTCTTCATACTGTGCGGCAGGCCTTTTTATCAAAAAAATCACTATACCTGTTCGTCTTATATCGCGAAACTATTGTCCGAAAATGGCATTCAGGTTTCGGAAAAACATTTTTCACTGGTAACACCAAAGGATTTTTATGAGTATCCGGATAAGCAGGTTCTTTTTGAGGGGGCGCTGGAGGATATCGTATATCCGGAGGAATCCTGGAGACTGCCGGAAGCGGAGGCTGCATATGAATACTGACAGAAAGCGGGAACTGTACATGAATATTGACAGAAAGTGGGAACTGTACATAAATACTGACAGGAAACGAGAATTATACATAGATACAGACAGAAAGCGGGAACTGCATATGGATACAGACAGAAAGCGGGAACTGCATATGAATACAGACAGAAAGCAGAGGATCCGGAAGAATCTGGCGAATTACATTTTGTTTCTCGCAATCATGGCGCTGACATTTTATACCGTGCTGCGCGGGCAGGACTGGAATCAGATCGGGGAAGCGCTCCGCAGGCTGTCCCTTCCATGCATGCTTATGATTTTTGCGGCTGCATTATTTTTTGTATGCGCGGAAGGGTGCATGATCTGGTATCTCCTGCGGGCCATCAATCCCGGAAGCAGCGGGCCTCTGAAATGTATTTCCTATTCCTTTATCGGATTTTTTTATTCCGGCATTACTCCGTCCTCCACGGGGGGACAGCCGGTGCAGCTCTACTATATGAAAAAGGACGGAAATTCTCTTTCCGACAGCACCGTGGTTCTGATGATCGTAGCCCTGCTTTATAAATTTGTGCTGGTGATCATAGGATGTGCCATGCTGGTGTTCTGGTTCCATCCGCTGAAAACATACCTGCGGGAATATTTTGGACTCTATATACTGGGGCTGGTGCTGCATGTGATTCTGGTGGCGGTATTGCTGGCAGTCATGTTCGTTCCGGCAGGAATGAAGAAACTGATCTTTCAGGCGGAACATATTCTTATACGGATCAAAATTTTCAAGGCCTCCGAGCAGCGGGCGGAGAAGATTCATCAGTTCATTGACAGCTATCAGGACGCCGTACGGTTTTTGGCAAAACAGAAATACAAGATGTTGTTGATCCTTGTGTTCACATTTTTCCAGAGATGCAGCCTGTTTTTCCTGACCGGGCTGGTGTACCGCGGTTTTGCCCAGCAGGGAACCAGCTTTCTGACAGTCATGCTTCTGCAGGCGTCGGTGTCCGTGGCGGCAGATATGCTCCCTCTTCCCGGGGCGCAGGGGATTACGGAACTGATGTACTGTAAAGTGTTCAGAAATGTATTTACCGAAAACTATCTCATGCCTTCTCTTTATGTGGCAAGGGGAAGCAGCTTTTATTTTCTTCTGGCAGTCAGCCTTCTTGTTGTGGGAATCAATGAGATCTGGCGGCGGAAAGCCGAAAGGAGAGGCGCACAATGATAGACTAGTATAACCCAATTTAAATAACCTTACGTTTCACTGGTCTGCTTTCCCGATAGCACATGTGTAAAAGCCTCAGCGTAGCCCGCTACGCCTGCGTTTTTACACATGCACTCTCGAAAAAGCATCCTCAGTGAAACAGAAAGGTATTTAAATCGGTTTATACTAGTTAATTATGTTTCTACAAACGATGGCAAGGTAATTGAAAGCGAAAAATGTTACAAAAAGACAGTAGAACTCGTGAAAAGGTTTGAGGCAGGAATGTTAAATGACATTGCCTGTGAACAGTAACTAAATGAGGAAAGTGAAGATACTCTTTACAAAAAAGATAGTTGATAATATGGATAAAAAAAGATATAATAAATGTAAGGAAAGTAAGGAATACGTCGGAAGGAGGACATTGTATGGAACTTGCAAAGGTTACATCAAAAGGACAGATTACAATACCAATAGAGATTAGAAAAAAGTTAGGAATCAAAGAGGGGAGTAAGGTGCTTTTTTTGGAAGAAGCAGGACGGATATATTTGGCGAATTCCTCTATGGAAGCACTGAGAGAGGCTCAGGCTGCTTTTACAGGGGAGGCAGAGAGGCTTGGCTTGGCGACAGAAGAAGATGTTATTGCGATGGTTAAGGAGCTACGAAAGGAAAGAACGGTGAAATAATTGCGAATAATGGTTGATACAAATGTGCTGATTTCGTTATTGGTGTTTTCCAGTAAGAAAATGAACCAGATGATGGAGTGCATTTTTATGGAACATCAGTTGGTTCTTTCTTCGTATATTGTAGATGAATTAAAGGATGTTGTCAGAAGAAAATTTGTAAGCAAAGCGGGAGTTGTAGATGCATTACTTGCTAAGATGAATTATGAGTATGTATATACACCAGATTTAGTGGACGAAACATTATTTGAAATCAGAGATGTGAAAGATTACCCGGTTCTTTATACAGCGATATTGGAAGATGTGGATATTCTTGTGACGGGAGATAGTGACTTTAGTGATGTAAATGTTGATAGGCCAGAGATTCTGACACCAGCTGAGTTTGTGGAGATGTATTGTTGAAAACTTAAAGATTACAGTAGTATAAAGTTGAGAGGAGAAGTTTGCAAGAAGTTGCTTTGAGATAGATGATGCCAAGGAGTAGGAACAATGAAAATATGGTACTACTTTTCGGCATCATCTTAGGTTAAAATGCTTGGATTAGCGCCAAATGATGATTCAAAATAAAAGATAGCAAGCCATAAGAAATCCATCCCCCTCAGACTGTCCGAAAACTGTTTCTGACCGTCCGTCATTCTCCATTTTTGTATCTTGCACTGCCTCTATATTCATATTTGTCCCCACTTTCTCTTTTAAAACAACTGGACTTTGATGCTCTGCCTCCACTTTCGAAATCTTATTTTGAGTTTTCGGACAGTCTCCCCTACCTGTGCGGTTGTTGACAGAATATGTACATCTCAAAAAACTGTATGTAAATGATTTTGGTTTGTAACCTCACAGGGGAGCTAGAAAATTTCTGGGTACTATTATCCGACTTTTATGTTCGACCTGGAACCGAACAGGATTGCTTCCTTTGCAGAATACTCCCTGCACAGTTCTGTTACCGCATGGATTACTTCTTCTACATACATATTATCACTGCCTGTTTTTATTTTATCCCTGCTCAGGACAGGGATGAGGCAAATCGTTCAATCCTGCACTGATGCTCCTTTGTTTCTTTACAATAATTCACTCCGATTAACAAAAGATTTCCGGTATACCCTTTAACCCAATCCATATATCCTTTTTCCTTGATCTGTGCAATCGCGCCCTCCGCGGACTGATTCCATTTCAGTTCCACCACCAATGCCGGCACACTTTTCCCACTCCTTGGCAGATAAACTACATCCGCAAAGCCTTTTCCGGACGGCAGTTCCAGGATCGGATTCATGTAGTGCGCTTTCGCGCTGTAATAGGCCATCAGGATGACACAGGTGAGTGAGTTTTCGTCATTATATTTCAGCATGGAGGCCGTTTCATTGTGAATGGCAGCAATCCCCTTTGCGACTGCATTCTCGTCGCAATTCCATGTGGCCTGGAGCAGTTCTTCCGAATGATCCAGTGACTGTATCAATCCATCCCAGCCGGGCTCATCAACAGCGTTCATGAATTCTTGGGTAACTTCCTGGTTTGGGATAAATGCTTCATTCGTATTTTTGTCATAAGTTAAATATCCCAAATGAATCAAAAGGGTAAGCACATCATCCTTTGTTCTGAACGTGGTCATGTCGTTCTGGAATTTTCGGGTATTGATCCGGCACCGTCCGTTTCCCAGCATTATGGTAACCGCTTGTTTCAAGCCGTCAAAGTTCATATCAATATAAATCTTCAGTGCCTCATAGGTCTCAGTTCCGGTCCAGTAACTTCGAAATTCCTTCCACATCAGTACATCAGCCACGGCTTTGGGATTGTAGATATGGAGATCTCCGAGAAGGTACCCGTCATACCATTTTTGTACTTCCGCATAATCTACATTGTGCTGCATGCACTGCTCCTTCACCTCTTCTTCCGTAAAGCCAAAATATTCCCCCAGATTTTTTGGGGAGATCATGGAGTATTCGTCAAACATGTTGATTGCGGAGTGCTCACCGTATTTTTTAATTGGAAGGATACCGGTCATATAAGCCAGATCCACGTATTCCGCGCCTTTAAAAAGTCCACGGAAAAAATCCAGATATTCTTTCTGCTTTTCTTTATGATCCTTGGCCATTCGAAATACGCAATCCCATTCATCAATGATGAAAATGAAGCCTTTTTCGGTTTCCGCAAATATCTGTTCCAGCATTGTTTTTAGCCTGCTGTCCACTGTGAAATTCTGAAAATCCGAAAATTCTCTGGTCAAATCCGAAATAACCCTTTTTTCAATCTCATCAATAAATGTATCGAGATCCTGCTCCTTTTCCAGAAAGCGCTGGATATCAAGGCGGATTACATTGTGCCTATTCAAATGCGGCCGAAAGCTTTTCTCATTTTCTATTTTCGTGCCGCTAAATAATTCCGAGGAATCACAACCCTGGCTATAGTAGGCTGCCAGCATGTCCGCTGCCATGGACTTCCCAAAACGGCGGGGACGGCTGACGCATATATTCTTTTGATTTGTATTTAAAACGCTGTTTGTGTATGCGATCAGTTTGGTCTTGTCTATATAGATTTTGGAATTGATAGCTTCACGAAACGCCGTATTTCCTGGATTGACGTAAGTGCCCATGGGTTTATGCTCCTTTTCGACTCTTCTTGTTTCACAATTCATAATTTTATGCGGGTCATCTTTTCTTAAAATATAAGATGATTTTAGCATTATTTTTTCAAAAAAACAATGCGGAAATACGAGGCAGCACCCACATTCTAAACAATAAAAGTTACAGTTCACTCCGCGCCATTCGCAAAACGCATCTTCGATGCTTTTCCGCCGCTTTGCGGCTATTTTTGCTCA
>VSNK01000285.1 GCA_009774255.1 Faecalicatena sp. | reverse complement strand
GCTTTAACGTCCTGCGGATTTGATACCCGGTCGTACTCCGGCAGCGTCCGTACATTTTCCCGATTTCCTGTTGTGTGTAATCTCCAAAAAAGTAAAGGAAAATGATTTCCCGGTTCTTCTCCGGCAGAGATAACAGGGCGGCGGCAAGCTCCCCATTGATAAGAATAACTGTCTGACCGCATATCGTAAGACCCGAGTTTTTTCGGGTAAGTTAATGACGATGAACATTAACTATTATTCAGATAAAAACCCTTTCAGCCGCACAATCTCCCTTTTCTGGCTGTTAATACCTTCTCCTGAAACTGTGTTATATTCATCCTGCAGGCACTTGATCAGACGTTCTCTATCGCAGATTGCAGCAGCATAGTCTCCCAAAAGTTCATGGAGCTGCGCCATAGAATGAAGTCCGTCCGTAGTTCGAGGCGGTTTCTGAATGACAAAGCATTTCTCATAATCATCGAATGCTTCCTTATATCTCCCCAGCTTTTTATATCGATCTGCCCGGCAATAGTAAGCCTGCCATGTTTCAGGATAGTGTGTCACGGCCTCATTCCAATATTTCACCGCTTCCTCGTGTCTGCCTTTTCCGAACAACACATCCCCCATATAAATCTCATACTTATAGTTTTTTACTGTTGTATGCAAACGTTTGATGTACGGAATTGCCTCATCATAGCGTTCATCATCAAGTAGATTTTTAATGATGCCATCAAGTCCCAAAATATTATCGGGATTTATTTTAAGAAACTCCTTAAAATACGCAATAACTTTGAAATGATTATCATACCATTCATCGCCGCATACGCCATTGTTCGCCTCCAGAAAAGCTACCAGTCCTGATTTTTCCTTCGGATTTATCTCAAGAACCTTCTTTGCATATTCGCTTGCCGTCTCATGATCGCTTTTTGCCCTGTGGTTATAGAGATATGCCAGGCAGCGATAAGCCCTAATATTTTTAGGCTCGTCCTGCAATACGTTTTCCAAAAATCGGATACAATGGTTGAATGTCTCTGAATTAATCCGTCTTTCATGCCAGAACATATTTTCAATGCGCTCAAATTCCGTCTCATAGGGGATATGAAACAGCTCATCAATTGTAATGCCGAAAAATACTGCTATATTTGGCAACAGTGCAATATCTGGCGTACTCGCTTCGTTCTCCCATTTTGATACTGCCTGAAAAGATACACCCAAATATTCTGCCAGTTCTTCCTGTGTCACTCCTTTGGCAATACGTAGTGTTTTGATTTGTTTTCCAATATTCAATTTTGTTTTCCTCCTTAAATCAACAATCATTTGTGATGTTCTCACTGATCAGCTTATATTCAGTATATATTATGCCTTACCCTAATTCAATCAAAGTGCATTCTAGTTAATTCTAACAGTAGTTGAGTCAATGTTTCTTTTTATCCATTATACAAACGATTTTGGCACATATAGCGACAGCCTCTACTACACTGTGCAAGTTTTATTTTTGTCATTGTTACTCGCAAGGTGTGAACTACTCCATTTTAGGTGCGAAATGCTATTTTGTCATTCTGAGAGAGGGATATAAGGGATAGCTGATTCCGTAGTAGTCGGCATTGTGGAAAAATCCAAAAGTTTAGATTTTTCCACAATGCTTGTCTTTTGGTCTTTAGCTTCTTTGGCTCGGAATAGTGTGGTGCTGGCGGTCTATCTCTTGTTTTCGGTTGCTTGCTTCTTTACCGTACATGAGCATTGTCCCCAGATTTATCATGAAGGAGAGGGAAATCCCGCTTTTATATGAAACGGAGGAGACATTTGTAAAAGAATTGGAGACAACGGAAATTCCGGCGGTACATATATTAGAAAAAGGCAGGATATTTGTGGATGCAGGAGAGACGAAAAAGCTGCTCCTGGATGCCGGAAGGATCGTGAATGGTTACACACGATTTACGTTTTGCGGGGGAAAGGGAGCAGAGATCCGCATTACATATTTTGAGAAATTTGTTCATGAAACAAAGATCATCCGAAGGGATGATGCGGAAAACGGAACCATCAGCGGAATCACGGACTGCATCATACTCAGCGGGAAACCCGTGGTATATGAGCCGTTCTGGTACCGGACCTTCAGGTTTTTGTATCTGGAGATTCAAGTGAAAGAGGAAGCGGCAGAAATGCAGGCTCCCGTATTCCGAAAAACAGGATACCCACTGGAGGTCATTTCACAAGTAAGATCATCGGAGCCCTGGGTGGACGAAGTGTGGAACATGTGTGTACGCACGCTGGAAAATTGTATGATGGAGACCTATATGGACTGCCCCTATTATGAACAGATGCAGTTTCCCATGGATACCCGTCTGCAGGCGCTGTTTACCTATATGGTAAGCGGGGATACCAGGCTGGCACGAAAGGCGCTGGAGGATTATCACTGTTCGATGATTCCGGAAGGGCTCATCCATGGGAAATATCCGTCTGCCTATCCGCAGATCATTTCTACATTTTCCCTGCATTACATCTATATGTTATGGGAGTATTTCTGGCAGACGGGGGAATTGCGGGAGGTACGGAAGTATTTTCCAGATATGGATCGGATCTTGGACTATTATGACCGGAAGATTGGGGAGGATGGCCTGGTGGGAAGGCTGGGATACTGGGAGTTCGTGGACTGGCAGGAGGCCTGGGCGGAAAATGGGGGAATGCCCACTGCGCTGCTGCATGGTCCGTCAACAATTATCAACTTGATGTATACTTGTGCGTTGGAATGCGCGGCGAAACTGAATGAGACAGCAGGGCGTACAGGGATGGCGGAGGAATACAAAAAAAGAAGAGAAGCTGTTTTACAAGAGATACAGGCCCGGTGTTGGGATGAAGAACGGGGGATGTACCGGGAAGGCCCTTCCTTTGCGCAGTATACCTGTCACGCGCAGGCATGGGCAGTTTTGAACGAGCTGCCGGATACGGAAACGGCAAAAAAAGTACTTCGGAATGCGGCAAGAGGGGCAGATGTCCTGAAATGTTCCTTCTCCACGTCCTATGAATGGTTTCGTGCCTGCGAACAGGCAGGCATTTATGGCGATACAAAACCTGAGCTGGAGCGTTGGATCGAGCTTCCGGCGCTGGGGTGCACCTGTTGCCCGGAAACGCCGGGAAATACCCGGAGTGACTGCCATGCGTGGAGTGTGCTTCCCATGTATGAGATGATATGCGCTATGGCGGGAATCCGTGCAAGAGAACCAGGCTGGAAGTCTGTCCGGATCGAACCTCATCCGGAGGGGCTTGCAGATCTGGAAGGGCAGGCGGTGACGCCGAAAGGGAATGTGGAATTTGTTTATCGCCGGAAAGAGAATGTCGCAGACGGCAATGGAGGATGGAATTATCATATCGTACTGCCGAATGGCCTGGATGGAGAATTTATAGATGAAGGCGGCGATGTGAGGATACTTCAGGGTGGACATCAGTATGATTTATAGATAAGGAGTTGTAGGAAAATAACTGATACAGATTGCGTAGGATATTGCTTCGGATGTGCAGGTCAAAAAACGCAGGCGTAGTGGGCTACGTCGAGGCTTTTTGACCTGTGCAGCCGGAGTAATAGACAAGTCAAGATGTGTCAGTTATTTTTCTACAACTCCTAAGGAACGATAGGAATATTTGGAGGAAGTGTTGCGGACAAATTTAAAGAAAAAAGGACAGTTTCCTATATATTTTTCTTTTTTATTTAGATATGCTCATAGCAGGGAACATCAGGAGAATAGACAGAAATTACAAGAGTAGTAGATTGTTTATTGAGCAGACGGTACATTGATTTATAGTTTTCCAAATATATACCTTGTGAAGCGGCCGGATGGCCATGATGGGATGCACTTGAGTCTATTTTCTTACAGTTCCATGCAAAGAGAGGAGGAAAAACATAATGCTAGTAACTTTAAACGAGGTGATGAAGATTGCAGAAGAAAAACAGATTGCGGTGGGTTCTTTTAACACACCGAATCTGGAAAGCCTGCAGGCCGTGATTGGGGCAGCGGAAGAGTTAAAGTTTCCGGTAATCATCCAGTTCGCACAGTGCCATGAGCCGTGGATTTCATTGGAGTTGATCGGGCCGATCATGGTAGAGGCGGCAAAGAAAGCATCTGTGCCGGCCTGCGTCCATCTGGATCACGGCGAGACGCTGGAATATCTGGAAAAAGCGCTGGAGATTGGATTTACCGGGATCATGTATGACGGCTCGGCCCTGCCCTATGAGGAGAATCTGGCGAACACCAAAAAAGCGGTTGCCATGGCCGCAAAGACCGGGGCTTCCGTAGAGGCCGAACTTGGCAGCATGGGCAAACGGGAATCCGGGTCAGGAGATACGGACGGGGATGACAGCAAGATCTATACCGATCCGCAGCAGGCAAAGGAATTTGTAGAGGCAAGCGGGATTGACGCGCTGGCCTGCTCCTTTGGGACGACCCATGGAATCTATCTGACCACGCCGAAGCTGGATTTTGACGTGGTAAAAAATGTGCGTGCCCTGACAAATGATATTCCGGTTGTCATGCACGGCGGCTCCGGGGTAAGCCGGGAGGACTACTATAAGGCGATCCAGGCAGGCGTGCGGAAGATTAATTATTTTACCTATATGGACAAGTCGGGAGGAAATGCGGCAGCGGAATATCTGAAGTGCTTGAGCGCGGAGGAACCGGTCTTTTTCTCTTCTATATCCATGGTGGCGAGGGATGCAATGAAGGAAAATGTAAAGGCAGCAATGAAGATGTTCGCGTTAGAGTAGCAAATCTGCAGATTGCGGACAAAATGAAATGATTGTGCAGGATGACTTTACAGGCAGTGACAAGAACAGGAGGAGGAAACATGAGTGAGATCAAAGCAATAGCAAAAGTAGCAGTGCTGACACGAGAAAAGAAGATTGAGGTGCGTGAGCTTCCGGTGCCGGAGATCAATGACGATGAAGTATTGGTAAAAGTGGAAGGCTGCGGCATCTGCGGAACTGATGTCCATGAATACAAGGGGGATCCGTTCGGATATATCCCGATTCAGTTAGGCCATGAAGGAACCGGAACTATCGTAAAGCTCGGAAAGAATGTGACAGCGGATTATTCCGGAAAGCCGCTGCATGTGGGAGACAAGATCGTGACAGGGCTGAAACCCTGCGGTGTCTGCGATACCTGTAAAAAAGATCCGGAGCATATCCATCTGTGCGACGGCGGGGAAATCTTAGGCCTTCTTCCGGGGGAGGAGCATTTCTTCAACGGCTGGTTCGGGGAATACATTAAGATCAATGCAGGCGGAGTGATCTTCAATGTTTCCGATATGGAAGACCTGGATTCCCGGCTTCTGATCGAGCCTGCGGCAGTGGTGGTTCATGCGGTGGAAAAAGCAAAGGAGATATTCAACTTCAAGCATGATTCCTATGTACTGGTTCAGGGCTGCGGACCCATCGGACTTCTGCTGTTGACTACCGTGCGGACCATGGGTTGCAGAAATATCATTGCCGTGGACGGAGACGAGAAGCGTCTGGGCATGGCGGCAAAGCTGGGGGCAAAGGTCACTATCAATTTCCTGAAAGAGGATGCAGAGGCCAGGGTAAAAGAAGAGACAGAAGGAAAAGGGGCAGAGATGGCATTTCAGTGTACGGGTTCCCCGAAAGCAGCTTCCACGATTTGGCATTATGTACGCCGGGGCGGATCTATGTGCGAGCTGGGCTTCTTTGTAAATAATGGGGATACGACCTATAATCCTCATCTGGATATCTGTAACAAGGAAATCAAGGTGACCGGCTCCTGGACTTACCAGGCGAAGGACTGGCTGCAGGCTATGGAAATGCTGAAAGAGGCTGCAAAGCAGGGATATCCGGTAGGAGAACTGGTATCACACAAATTCCCACTGGACGAGATTAATGAGGCGATGGAGACCAATATCCGTATGGATGGGTTTAAGATTGCGGTTGTGAATGGATAATATATTGTGCATGCTGCCAGGGAGTCCTCCCTATGTTACTTCGGACATGGTGCAATACGTAAGAAAAAATATGGGATATTACATACGGCAGACAAAAGAGAAAATATAATCAAAGATTGTTCTTGTGGTATCAGGAAAACAGAAATAGAGATCAGGGCGCCTCCAAAGTCTGGGCTGATTTTATGAAAACTCAGATTGGAGGAGGAATTACATGGACTCAGATAAAATGAGGAACGAAAATATTGCTGTGACTCAGAAAATACTATTTCTTTCATACCGTCACGAACTGTATGAGAAATTTTGTTTTTGCCTGGCTGGGCAACATGATATTTTGTATCATAGAATCAGGGAACATAAAAGCGGCAGGATCCCCTGGGAGCATGGTGTCGTACTCTGTATGGTGGAAATGCTGCGTTACACGGATGAAAGCGATGAGCTGATCCGTGAGATGCGCAGGAAAGCCAATGCGCCGCTTCTATTTATATCCGGAGCGAAAACGGAAGAGACGAGGAAGAAGGAGACTGTGCAGGCCATCCAAAGCGGTGCGGACGGGTATCTGGTAAGTACTCAGTCGGCAGAGGAGATTGCTGCGGAGGCAGAAGCGCTGATCCGTCTCCAGATACGTATCAAAAACAATCCCGAAATATGGCATTACGAGGAATTGCAGATCATACCGGATCAAAGGCAGGTTTTCCTTGAGGGGAAGGAAATCCTGCTGACCCGGATAGAGTTTGACATTGTGCATTACCTTGCGGCGCAGAATGAGAGGGCCGTCCCCTATCAGGAATTATATGAGGCGGTCTGGTATAACGAATACCTGCCTGACCACAGGGGGATCATGGCGCATATCCACCGGATCCGTGGGAAGCTGGAAACAGATGCCAGAAATCCGCGTTACATTCGCAATGTCTATGGGGTAGGCTACCGATTTGGCTGTAGTTGCACGCAGAAAACGCAGTATATTGAAAAATAATAATTGACCAATACTATATATTGTGT
>VSNK01000284.1 GCA_009774255.1 Faecalicatena sp. | reverse complement strand
GATCTTGAACTCCATCCCTTTGTTTACAGTCAGGGACAGAGAGCAGGCCAGGCCGGTTCCGGCGCCAAGATCAATGTACGGGACTGGCAGTTCTGTCTTTCCAACAAATCAGAAGGAGATGCAGGAGGAAACCAGGCAGGCGCACCGCCGTACAATGGAGGCGCGGCTACGCCGGGAGCTGGAGGTTATCAGAATCCAGGCCCGCAAAACGGCGGCTATCAGAATCCTGCTGGCTCTGCACAGGGAGGCGCATATCCTGCCAATGGAAATGCTGCCGGAAACGGAAACTATCCGGGCGGCAGCAATCCCTCCGGTGGAGGCGGCTATCCAAATGGCGGCAATGGCAATGCGAATGGGAATTATTCCAATGCTGGTAACGGCAATACAGGTGCCAGCTATCCAAATAACGGGAATGGCGCTGCAGGCACCAGCTATCCCAATGGAGGCAGCAACATGGGCAACAGCCCGCAGCCTGCGAACGGAGGAGCCCCGCAAGGCGGTTCTTACCAGGCAAATGCCCCTGCACAGAATGGTTCGGCTGGAAACCAGATGTACCAGCAGCAGGACAGAAACACCCCGTATGGCCAACAGCAGGGCGGTTTTGCCGGAGACGGGTTTACCAACATCCCGGAAGGCATGGCTTCACAGCTTCCCTTTACTGCATAACCAGAATCACCCGATTACGGAACCTACCAATAGCAGTCGCTTCCGCAAATCACTAAAAGAAAGGAATTGCGTGTCCAATCCGGATACTGCAGTTCCTTTTTTACACAAATTTCAATGAAAGGAATTCCAAATGAAAACAAGAAAAACAGAACATAACAGTATCAAGATTATAAAAGCAGCCGCCCTGATTTTATTCCTGGCTCTGCTCTTTACTCCGGAACAAATGAATCGGACTGTCATTGCCAGCATCGCGATCATCGGGATTACAGGAAGCTTTCTCTTCCTCCTGATCCCCATGCTGCCGCGCATACCAGTCCTGTCTTCCTTAAGAAATACCCACACGCATAACCGTAAGAAACAAAAGAAGGAAGCCCCTTTCTTTGACATGGAGACGCTGCTGATCCGGCAGATCAGTTACCAGGTCACGGATAAGATCAAGGCAGCTTACCCGGAGGCATCCTGGGAGTATACCCATCCTATTAAGGCAGAGTCCCTGCTGAATTGCGATATCATCCGCATCCGGACTTTCCATACGGGAGATTATAACTTTGCGGATGTTTCCCTGGACCGGTACGGGCATCTGAAGCTCTTCATGATGACTATTACGGATTTCACGCCCCTTCCGGGACAAAAGAATCCAGATGGCACAAAGACTGATCATCCTGAAAATCCAGCAGAACCTCCCGTCCATGTAGATCCGGAATCTTGGTATTCCCTCATTGGGAGGCCATTACTAACGGAACTGATCGGAGACCTGCAGGCAAGGGGACACCAGAAGCTTTTTATCAATGAAGCCGGGGAAATATTTATTTATGCGAACAATACCCCGGAAATAAAAGATACCTTCCAGCATTTCCCGCCCAGAGAATACTGGGCAGCCCTCATGGACATCTTTACCCGTGATGAGCTGAAAGCAGCGGAAACCAATGACACCCTGGAAGTATCCTGGGCATAGAAGGGAGAGAATGATTATGGCAAATGGAAATCTATTACCCAACTGGTCCTTTAAGCGAAAGCTGCCGGAACCGTTCGAGGATTATACCGATGACCCGGTATTTAAAAATGTCTATTCCAAGCATTGCATACAGCCCCAGAAGCGTTCCACGCTCCATGCGGCGACACTTCGGGCAATCCTGGCATATCTGGAACTAGAATCACCCACAGGCGGGAAACCGCCGGAGGAACTTGGTGCAATCGGAAGCCAGGGAAATAATTTTACGATTGCGGAATATCCGAGCAAGACCGGAGAACTCCACGTAGCAGTCTACAACCGGACAAACGGCAAGTTTACGGCGGGCTGTTACCAGATGCCTCCGGATCCGGAAAGCAATCCGGAAAAATATATGCTGAAGGAAGATGACAAAAGCGGCGCTGCCCTGATCTTTGCTCTCATCCCAACTGCTATGGCGGATGACGAGTTCAATGAGCATTACCAGAAGCTGAAGGAAGACCGGGATAACGGCTATCCCAACATGGACGAAACGGCAGAGACCGCAGCAATCCTGTGCGATAACCTTTACCGGCGTATCCGCTATGGAACCTCCCTGACAGTCGGCGGGATTCAAAATGATACGCCAACCAACGGTTCCATTCCACAGCTGAAAGCATTTACGGTACAGAAAGGCACTTATTCTCCCACAGATGTCATCCTTGGAACCTTCCAGGTCGTAAAACCCGGTGCATCTACCCGGAAAGTAATGGCAAGCGTTTCCAAAAAAGATTTCGTAGGCAAATACATCCTGTCCGAATCCCGGACACTGACTCCCCAGGAAGAACTCACCGTGCCGCAGATCCCCGACTGGTACATCATACCGGCAGAGATCAAACGGATCTGCGAACACGCCAAATTAACAACGGCTACTGTATCACCCATGCGGAACTTCTTATTAAGAGGGCCTGCGGGAACGGGAAAGACCGAAGGCGCTAAAGCGATTGCTTCCGGCCTTCATCTCCCTTACCGGTGCATTACCTGCTCTGCAAATACCGAGATTTTCGATCTGCTCGGACAGATCCTGCCCTATGTAGACGGGAAACTTTCCGCTCTCCAGAGTGAATATCCTACATTCCAGGACATCATGATGGACCCGGCGACCGCTTACCAGAAGCTGACCGGCACCTATGACGAAACGGTAGATGAGGATACGGTTTACCAGAAGCTTGTGGATACCATATTTGATGAAATGCATGACCACTATGCCAAACAGGATTCCCACCAGAAGTTTAAATACGTGGACACACCGCTGGTAGAAGCAATCCGCTATGGCTATCTTGTGGAATTACAGGAACCTACGGTCATTGCCAATCCCGGCGTGCTGGTGGGCTTAAATTCCTTGCTGGACCGCTGTAACAGCGTGTTCCTGCCAAACGGAGAAGTCATTCACCGGCATCCGGATACTACAATTGTCGTAACTACCAACAATGACTATGCGGGCTGTAAACAGATGAACCAGTCTGTCATCTCCAGGATGAACCTTGTGATCGATCTGGATGAGCCGGATGAGGATACCTTAGTCAAGCGTGTCCTTGGCATTACTGGCTGTACGGACAAAAAGACCGTAACCACCATGGCAAAGATCGTCAAAGCCGTATCTGAATACTGCCGCGAGAACCTGATCACAGACGGATGCTGCGGAGTCCGGGAGATGATCTCCTGGGTGCAGTCCTTCATGGTCTGCGGGGATATCCGGGAAGCCGCCCGCTACACCATCCTCTCCTCTGTTTCGGCAGATGCGGAGAGCAGGCAGGAAGTGGAAAACGGCTGTCTGGATTCCATCCTTGCGGCGTAAAGGAGGGCGTATTATGAGGGATTATCAGATCACAGAGGAAGAGATGCGCAAGGTCTTCGCGGCCAATCTCTCTTATCTCCGGAAATCCAAACGGTGGAGGCTTTCCCAGAAAACACTGGCAAAAATTTTGCACGTACCGAGGAAAGCCATCATGAATTACGAGTCCGGCAAAGTCCTTCCGCCAACCTATATCACTTACCGTATGGCGCTGTATTTTTGCTGTACCATGGAAGAACTTCTGACGGAAAAAGTGTTTTAAAAATAATGAAAAGAAAGGATGAATGAATTTTGAACAGCAACCAGAAAAAATTACAGCAGATGATCAAGGATCAGACTCTCACCCTGACAGATGAAGAACTGTTCCTGTCCTCTGCCTACCAGAAATACCTGTCCTCTATGGCGAAAGCGGCTACTGGCCGCTACCGCCAGGGACTGCAGACGCTGATGGAGTGGGACGCTTCCGATGGCGCCGGTCTTGCTTATACGGATAATTATAAGATCCATATCAATGCCGGCAACTCCATCACCCAGAGTTTCCCGTCCCGGATGCTGCGTTCCGAAAGCCTTGTGGGAATGAACGGACATGAAACGGCGCATCTGTTATTTACGGACTTCACAACCCTTGGGTTATATCTGCGCAGCATGGAAAACGGCTCCTTCTATCCGGAAGAACCGTCTTTTGACGATCAGTATCAGGAAAGCTGTGAGGAAATGCTGGAAGCCATGCACGAAAAAGACAAGGCGGTATGCCTGACACTTTCTGAGTGTGCCTCCCATATCAGCAACATTTTAGAGGATATTTATATCGAAGCCCGCATGTGTGACGCCTACCCCGGCATTTTCAAGCAGGGGATCGAGCTGAACAGCCTGCGGATGAATGAGCTGATGCCGTCCATTCAGAGCCAGATCAACAATGGATTCTCGAATTTTGCTATTGTGGCAAACCTTCTCCTGCAATACTGCAGGGCAGGTACAGTTAATAACCTAAATGGTTATACCGGTCCCTATCTGGATTATCTGGAAGACTGCGTACCATATGTGGAAGAATCTATCTACTCGGATGATGTGAAAGACCGGCTCCATGCCTCCAACCACATTCTTGGGGTTCTCTGGGAGTATATCAAACCAATGGTGGAGGACACCAGGGACAGGCTTAAAACTGCTTCGGAGGAAGATGCGAAAAACCTGTTAAATGAGATTCTGGGCGATCAGATCCAGGGCGGCGCCCCTCTGCCCTCCGGCAAAAACGGGGCAATGCCAAAGCAGGCGGAAGCCGGAAAGAAAGCACAAAGCGCCAATCCACCTCCGCAGTTTTCTCCGCAGGCACGCCAAAATATCATGTCCGGTGTGCAGGATGTGGTGACGGAAGAAGGCGACCGGATCCAGCTTGCAAAGACTTCCACAATCTTAGAAGGAAACAATCCGGGCATCACTTATAACCACCAATACCTGGGTTCCGGTTATGAGAAATCCGCCAGCGACCTTTTCCGTATCCTGAACAGTGTGGCAACGGAAAAAGCGGAGGAACAATACCAGCAGGAAATGACGGAGGAACTGCAGAAAGCAGCCAATGATATCCATTACGGCAACGCCCATGCAGGAATCCATGTAACCGTAAACCGGATGTGCAGCGTGCCGGATTATTTGATTAAAGATTACCTATCCATTGCACCGCCTCTTCTTAGGGCTTCCAAGAGACTGCAGAAAACCATCGCCCCGCTCCTGAAGGAAGAAAGCGAAGGCGGTAAGTTAAAAAACCTGCAATTTGGAAAACGCCTGGATACAAGGGCACTGCACCATGAGGACGGTACATTTTTTATAAGGACAAGGCTCCCTTCGGAAGAGCAAAAGCTGGCGGTAGGACTCCTGATCGATGAAAGCGGCTCCATGAGCAGCTCCGACCGGATCACTTATGCAAGGATGACAGCGATTGTACTCTACGATTTCTGTCAGAGCCTGCAGATACCGGTCACCATCTACGGACATACCACGCCGGACTGTGAGGCCGGGGTAGCGTTATATTCCTATGCAGAATTTGATTCCATAGATACTTCCGACCGCTACCGGCTGATGGACATGAGCGCCAGAAACGGCAACCGAGACGGTGCTGCTTTACGCTATGTGGCAGAACATCTGAGCAAGCGTCCGGAAAACCAGAAGCTGCTCATCATCATTTCTGACGGGCAGCCTGCTGATTATGGATACAGCGGCACCGAAGCGGAGGCGGATCTGCGCGGGATTAAGAAGGAATATTCAAAAAAGGGAATCATTCTCTTTGCGGCTGCTATCGGCTCAGACAAGGAGAACATCAAACGGATCTATCAGGATGGATTCCTGGATATCACAAAGCTCGAAGAACTGCCGAAGAACATGGCACTTCTGGTAAAACAGTATTTGAAATAGTAAGCGGAATGATAAACAGTGCTGTCCATTACCAATAACGGTAATACAGCACTGGAATCTCAACAAGGAAAGAAGGGACATTGATTCATGAATCAGAATTATCAGACGAGGATTTCCCCTCAGATCTGCAAAGTACAGACCGACCGGAAACTGATTGCCGTCTATGACCAGTTGAAATGCGCTGCGCTGACACATTATGCACAGCTCCATGCCAAAGGTGAATATAAGGAGAATGACCATAAGGCAAATTCCCTGATCAAGATCACCATCCAAGACTATTCCAACGGCACCGGCGATAAGAATGTGATCGTCCAGTTCAACCTGGCTCCCGAACAGATCCAGTTTATCCTAACCCGGATCACTGCAGGATTCCAGGAATTTGAATGGTCCCAGAGCAAGATCTACGGCGCGCCTGATGCGCAGGGGTATTCTACAGCACAGCAGTTTTCCATTTCGCGTCATACTAATGATTCCAGCGGGCGGCCCATGAAGAGCCCGTGGCGGATTCAGATTGTAAACGGGAAAGGCGTGAAAGTCCAGAACCAGAAAGGCGGTTCCTACATGAAATCCGGAAGTTTTCTCTCGGAGAAAAATGCGTTTATCCAGCTGACGGATATGGATCTCTATTCGCTTCTAAAGCGCACGGATTCCTATATCACCAACTGGGAAGCTTGTATGGCGCCGTCACTGATCGCAAACGGAAAGCAGGCGTATGAGAAACAGCAGCAGGACCGGCAGTCACAGAATCAGGGGCAGGATCAAGGGTACGCTCAGAACGGGCAATATCAAGGGCAGGCCCAGGGATATTCCCAGAACGGTCAGTACCAAGATCAAACCCAGAATTATGCACAGAACGGACAATACCAAAACCAAGATCCGTACTATATGCAAAATAATACACAGAATAACCAGTACCAGAGTCAGGGGCAGGGAAACACCTATGCCGCTTAGATTTCAGGCACGATCATTTTTGGAAAAGGAAGCGGCCCTATGGCGGCTTCCTTTCCATTAGAAAGAAGGTGAATCTATGAAATATTCCGATATCTGCACACTGGATGCACAAGGACGGATTGTAATCCCGACCA
>VSNK01000283.1 GCA_009774255.1 Faecalicatena sp. | reverse complement strand
ATTATGAAATATTTTTCGGTACATTTCTGGTAAAGTGGACAGATAAATATAAAAAACAGGCTCTGATCAGACTCTATGTATCTGTACAAAGGGAATGATGACGCGCCTGTTTTGGAGTACAAGATCATGGATGAACGGCAGGATGGGGAAAATATGTATAAACAAAGGGAAGCATCCGGCAGATCATCCAATACATTTATGCCCATTATGATACGGAGCTGACCCTATCGGTGCTGGCAGAGGAGTTCCACTATACGACCGTGTATCTCAGCTACTATATAAAAAAGAGACAGGCTATACGTTTCTGGAAATATTGAACTCGGTCCGTATGTATTATGCCGCAAAGTACTTAAAGGAAACGAAGCTGAAAAACGGCGAGATCTGCCGAAGGATCGGGATCGCGGATGAGCGGTACTTCGGGCAGGTGTTCAAGAAAAAATACGGCCTGCCGCCCTACGAATTCCGTAAGGCAGGGGAAGTCCCGCTCAATCCGTTTTCAGAATTTCAGGAGGGAAGCTGATGAAAAAATGGTTTAACAGCAGGAGTTTTTCCAAAAAGCTTTTTTATAGCTTATGGCCGCTGGTCATGGCTGCACTGCTCGCCATATCCGGTCTGGAATTTTATTATTCCAGCCGGATCCTGGAAGGGAAGGCAAAGGAATATCTGAAAAATCTTGCTTCCGTGACCCAGTCGAAGGTCAGCTATACGCCTATCCTTCCGTAGAGTTTTTGGGTTATATGGCGCCGGAGATCAATAAATCAAGCTTGTATGACATCATAGCGGACATTGACCTGTCGGAGGATGGAAGGATGTTTCTGGTAAACGAGGAGGGCCGGATCGTCGTTTCCAAAGATGGCGCGCAGACAGGGGAACCGCTGGATACGGATTACATGAAATGCTTTGACGGGAAAGAGGCATTTTATGAGAATGTATCCGTGGAAGGAGTCCCCTATAGTGTGTACGTCAGCAGGCCGACCACGAACAACTGGCATATTTTACTGGCCCTTCCCCGCGCGGATTATATGCGGGATATTTCCAATCTGCGGAATATCGTCATCGTGATCACTGCCATTATCATTTTACTGGCGGTTTTTGCTTTCCTATTTATATCAAAAAGTACGACCAGCTCGATTCAGACGCTGGTTCATTCGATGGAAGATTTCGGCCAGGGAAATTTTGAGGTAAACTGCCGGATTGATTCCGAAGACGAGATCGGAAGGCTGGGGCAGGCATTTAACAAAATGGTCAATTATATCCGTACCCATACCAGAGCTCCGGTTTCCATAAACGATGTGGCACAGAATATTAAAAAAAGCCGATCCTATATTGCGTTTTCCAGCACGGGCTGGATCAGAAGCTTCGGGATCAAAATCTCCGACAGCGCCTCATCGATCTCAAAGGCCACTGTGAGCTTGTCCCCATATCTGTAGTTCTGGATAAAGAGATAATCCTTCAGATTTTTCACCTCATCCCTGAGACTGGATACCGAATTTCTGGCAAGGGAATACCGCATCATGTTCCCCAATGCCGCTGCCATATTCCCCACCTATCTGATCTTGCTGCATGTTCTCTGGATTGTGTGCAGCATCCCGATTTTTACGGTCGGGGCATCCACAACAGCGCTGTTTGCCGTGACTCTGAAAATGGTAAAAGGAGAAGAAGGATATATTGTAAAAAGTTTTTTCAGGGCGTTCCGGGAATACAGCAGCGCGAAGATCTCTTCATGTGACTGCAGATTCTCACATTCCTGGATGTAAAGCTCAGTCAACTGGTATGCCTTTTCAACATCCATACCTCCTGGGATTGCCCCGAGCATTTCGATTTTCGTGGCAGTGCCGATGAACAGATTTTTTACATGGCGCAGAGGTGTCCGGGCAAATTTCCCTTCCGTCAGATCCAAAGGAATGGAAGAAAGAAAATCCTGCAGCGCATTCACATCGCCGTTCTGTATATGATGGTACAGTTCCAGTTCAAAGGAATAGGTGTTATGCAGGCGCCCGTTTTCCATGTTTTCCGTTATCGACTTGAGATGCCGCTCATTTTGCTGGTATGTCCTGGGAGAGCTCTGGCTGACGATATCCAAAAGCGAGATCTCTTTGCTATTCAGGCATTGGTGTAAAAACACCAGATGCTGGCAAAATTGCAGGTGGGTCAGCCGCGGGATGGAGGCAAGGACTTCCATGAGCTGCTTCTTGTATTTTAACGGGACGCCTTGTTTCTTCATATAATGACGCACGATGTCATTTCTGACAGCCCTCGGGCGGCTATTCAGCCACCGGAATAGGATATTGCTCCAGCAATGCCCACAGACGGGCATTTTCTGCTTTTTCGTCAGCCAGCTCCGCAGCTAATGCGTCAAGCTCCTCTGCGCAACACTGGGCAGTTCGATTAATGGTTTTGTCATATGGCAGACCTCCTTTCGGAATTTGGTATGTTTTACAAATATTCTTTCTGCAGCACGACGGAAGAGATTGATATGATAGGAATTGCGCTGAAACGCAAGCAGGTCATCAATTTTCTGGCGAAAATTGGTGACAAATATCATAGTATTCCCCTTCCGTCAGATATTCCTGTTCAAGTTTCTCTTTTAATATCATCAGGCATTGAACTCATCGCGCAGCGCATAGGGACACGCGTGCGCTGCAGCTCCCTCGCAAAGACTTTGACGCAGAGCGCAATCCCGCATCAGAGGGCTGACGTCCACATTGTCAAAGTAAGCAGTCAATTCTCCATCTGCATTTTCATATACAATATCAGTCCGGACAACAGCGGCAAAGCGATGTAACAGTTCACGCGGCATTTCAACATTCCTCCCATCTAAAATTATGATATACGGATTTCTCTGCGCTTTGCGCGCCTGCAAGCATGATCTTTTGACGCTTGTATCATATCACATAGATTAATAAAAAGAAAGGAAAATTTATGCAGAATAAAGACAAAAAGTGCAGATAAACGATATATATTAGCAGGAATCTGTCATAAAATATGAATCGTCATATAGACCTGTGCAATCGGAGAAATAGACAAGTCAAAGATGTATAAGTTATTTCCATACAGTTTCTAAGCCTGCAATTATGGCAAAAAAAGCAGCCGGCGAAAGTCTGACGGAACAAAGTAAATTATAACAGGAGGATACTATCATGGAAGAGTATATTGTACAAACCCAAAGTGGCAAAGTCCGCGGCCATGAACGAGACGGACTCATCGAATACCTCGGCATTCCCTATGCCAAGCCGCCTGTCGGCCCACTCCGCTTCAAGCGCTGTGTCCCGATCACTCCATGGGAAGGCATATTCGATGCCAGGGAATACGGCCCGGCACCCGTTCAGTTTGACAAGGGGCAGGATGTCGGCGAGGAGGACTGCCTGACCATCAACATCCAGCGGCCACTTGAGGGGGACAGGCTGCCGGTATTCGTCTATATTTACGGCGGCGGCTACCACACGGGCGCGGCCTGCGACGGTATTTATAACGGCAAGGCATTCGCACGCGACGGTCTGGTCTTCGTGTCTTTCCAGTACCGCCTGAATGTACTGGGCTTTTACGACTTCACCACATATCCCGGCTGTGAGGATTTTGACTCCAACTGCGGCCTCTCCGACCAGATTGCGGCGATGAACTGGATTCATGAAAATATTGCGGCTTTCGGCGGGGATCCCGGCCGCGTAACGATCTGCGGAGAATCCGCAGGCGGGGCTTCGGTGGTAAATATGCTTGCATGCCCCGGCGTCAGGGGAACCTTCCAGCAGGCAATCGCACAGAGCGCGCTTCCAAACTGCGTCATGACACACCAGCTTTCCCGCGAAAACATCGATCTGTTTATCGAGGGCATGGGGTGGACGGAAGCGGATCTGCCGAAGCTGCGTACGGAAGATCCCTATCATCTGGCCAGAGCGACCGAGTATGTCGCACAGAAGCATCAATATAAAAACCCAGGGATGTTCCTGCCGGGCCCTGTTCAGGACGATTTGCTGCCGGTGCGGCCCATCGATGCCATCCGCGGCGGCAGCGCCGAGGGGATACGCCTGATCATCGGTACCAACATGCATGAGGGTACGATGTTCGTCCATCCGGAGAATACCGGATTTCCGAATTGCTGGACCATGATCGCGAGCATGCTGGAGAAGAACCACCACGCTGACGCGATCCCGGAGGTCGTTGGCTTTTATCATCCCTCAGCACAGGACTATTTCGTCCTCTTCCAGTCAGACCAGGCCGCAGGACAGGGGAAATTCAACGTGGCGCACGGCGACCACCGCCAGCTTGGCGGCGACCCTTTCATCCGTTTTGCTACCGATTATGCGTTTGAGATGCCTGCCATCAAGGTGGCTCTGGGACAAAAAAAGTACTCGGATGACGTGTGGATGTACCGCTACGAGCTGGTCACAAAGTCTGGTGAGGAAACCGGCTGGAAGGCCACCCATGCCGCGGAGATCCCCGCTGTTTTCGATGTGCGCGACCATGAGTTCAGCCACTTTATCTACGATGGAGAGACGGACGAACTGTTTGATAAAATGGCTGCCCAGATGCACGGCGACTGGGTGCGTTTTGCCAAAACCGGGGAGCCGAATCCGGACTGGCCGCGTTTTGAAGGCGCAAATTCCCACGTGAGGATCTACAACAGAGATACGCGCACGGAAGAACTTGACCGCCGTCATCTGATGCAGATCTGGGGCGATATGCGTTTTTATGAAATTTGATGGGGCGGGCATCCAGCCCGTCTACACTCCGTTTCGGTCCTAAGCGCCAGCGACGCTTGTTTAGGACGGACCGGAACGGAGTGTAGAGGGGCTTCCGGATAGACGGGAAATTAGTGATTAACTGCAAGTCTTTTAATAACTGTTCCTTTCTAACCTCTTGAAAAAGTTTACGGCAAGTAAACCTATCATACAGACAAGTATTCCCGTTGGGAGTAATACAAGAAACACTGCATTGCTAAATTGATCAAACAATATTCCATAAACCATTTGCCCTAAAGGTTGGGCGCACATAGAAATAGCAGCGACATATGCCATCACTTTTCCCGTTAAATGGTTAGGGGTTCTTTGCTGTATCATTGAGAGAGCAAAAATAGAAAAAATGTAAGCGGCAATCTGCATACCACAAAACGAAACAGTATTGACAATGTATCTTGTAATTGCTGTTGTTGGAAGAAGAAAAATAATGCCCGCCGGAAAAAGAAACACCCCAAGAACAACAACTACGATTGATAGTTTTCCAGGTTTCATTTTCTCTGTTAATAGTCCGGCTGCAATGCTCCCGATGATTGCAACAAATCCCAACGCGCTTTCTGCAAAACCATAATATTCAGCATTTAAGCCCAGTACATTCCGCACAATATAAGGCAGACCTACCATAGCTGTTCCCATTACAAAAAAGTTAACCAATGCGCTTAAAAGCAACATTTTCAAAATACAGGATTGTTCTTTGCCTATAAATCGCATACTTGTTAGAAAATCACTCTTGATAATGGATAAAAGCCCTTTACTGTTGTCTATTGGTATGTATTCCAGTTTAATAAAACATTCAAATGCTGCCGTAACAAAAAAGCATAAAACTCCTGCATACAGAACCGGCTTTAGACCAAAGGCAGTATAGAGAACACTTCCAAGTATCGGGGCAATGAGAGCAGCCACCGCAGCTACTTGATTTACCACCGCATTACCCTTGATGATGTTATCGCCAGACTGCATTTGAGGAACACACGCTTGAACAGTGGGAGACTCAAATGCACCCAGAACAGATAAGCATACAAGCAAAATTCCTGTCAGCACAATGCCGTCCTGTTTGGTAAATAATAAAGCAGCACACAACACAAACACACCCGATAAAGTGTCTAAAGCCACCATGATATTTTTTCTGTTCGCCCTGTCAGCAAGAATACCGCCTAAAGGGGAAAGCAGAATTGTGGGTATGGTAGCAATAGACAGAATACTTGCAAATATCGTTGCAGAACCCGTTGTATCAAGTACATACATTGATAATGCAAATTTTATAATATAATTCCCAAACAGGGAGCTAACCTGCCCTAAAATAAGAAGCGTAAAGTTCTTGCTAAATACTTTCTCAAATCCCATATTACACCTCTATATTTGCAATGATTCTTTTCAAATTAGCCCATGCGCTTACTGCTGCTACGGAGCCGATTACAAGAAACAAAGCAGCACCAACAAGATCATTCAAAGTCATAGCCATAATCTGGCACATGACAATAGATATAATGACGGCTGCAACGATTGTTACAGCTACAGACTGCTTGCTAAAGCCAATCCACAAAGCAATAATTCCCCATACGCCCGCAAGTAATGAGTAAGAGATAAGAGATAAACTGCAATATAAAATTGTAGGCAAAGTCAGTGTGTCTGAACAAATATGAAACAGGCTTTCAGTTCCAAAAAAGATACCGAATATTACCGTTCCACATAGACACATAGCAATTACTGTATATAAGAACACCATGCACATCTTCGCGCTTAATACCTTCTGCCGCGAAACTGGGTATGAAAACAAGAGGATTGCTCTTTTTCCGGCATATTCCTCAATAATGAATTTTGAGGACATTACGGCTGAAAGGATTGTGAAGATTACCATGAGCATAATATTTGTTAAACCAATTAAACTGCGATACGACATAAACATTTCAAGGTCTGTTTCCGACGGGTCTAATCTGGGAATTGCGGCTAATAGATACAGCAGCCCAAGCATAAGTGCGCCGCCGGCTCCGTTTTTCCCCAAAAATCCATAGATTGTTCCCCTCTCAACAGACATGGTACAGTCATGAATAACCTCCTTTCCGGCAAATGCCTTACAAAGATTTTTTGTTTGCACTACAAATTCAGTTTGCATTTTTTATCCTCCTTTAATACATATGAATGTATGTATTTGCTTATATAAAAACTGCCAATGAAGCGGCAGCTTTTAATAGTGAGAGACAAAATAATTTCTAGCTGTGCGGTTGCGATTCACCAGGTCATTTGCATGCAATTTATTGCAATGCAAATGACCTGGTGAATCAGCAACCC
>VSNK01000282.1 GCA_009774255.1 Faecalicatena sp. | reverse complement strand
CTTTTGTGCATTATAATATTTTTAGAAAGACTTACGGCAAACAGATCCGCGGACCCCAGTTCCTATGCCGGAATCATGAAAGAAGGAGGCATGTATGAGTACTAGAGTTACAATCCAGGACATTGCGGATGAACTTGGCATTTCCCGCAATACCGTATCAAAGGCGATCAACAATACCGGCGTCCTGGCCGATTCCACCCGCGAGAAGGTATTAAAAAAAGCTATGGAGATGGGATACAAGCAGTTTTCCTATGTAACTGTGACAAATGTAAATACGGGGAACTCCTTACTATCCCTCCCGGCCGCAAAGAAGAACACCGAGATCGCGTTATTTATTGCAAATTTTATAGACGGCTCCCATTTTGCATCCGTCATGCTGGACAAATTCCAGAAGGAGCTCTCCGGGCTGGGATACAGTCTGACGATGCACCGGATCATGGCGGAAGAGTTGGATGCCATGAAGCTGCCCGCTTCTTTTTCCATGGACCGGACCGCCGGGATCGTCTGTATCGAAATGTTTCACTATGAATACGACAAGATGCTCTGCGGCCTGGGCCTGCCGGTCTTATTTGTAGATTCGCCGGCAGTCTGCTTCCGGGAACCGCTGGAGGCGGACCTGCTCTGTATGGACAACCAGACCGGTATCTACTTATTTATACAGGAAATGGCACGGCGCGGAAAGACCAGGATCGGATTCATCGGGGAATACCTGCACTGCCGTTCTTTCTTTGAGCGGTATATGGCTTACCGGAATTCCATGCTGCTTCTGGGCCTCCCCTGCCCGGACGAATACTGCATCACAGGGAATAAAAAGGGAATCCGTAATCCCGGATCGGAGGATTATCAGGAGTACCTCACCGAAAGCATGCAGAAGCTGGAGCACTTTCCGGAGGTTTTCGTGTGTTCCAATGATTCTATTGCCCTGGATGCCATGCAAGTGTTGAAAAGGCTGGGGTATTCGGTTCCGGAGGATGTATATCTGTGCGGATTTGACGATTCCCCGGAATCGAAGATCGTCACGCCTGCGCTCACTACGATCCACATACACAGCCAGATCATGGGGTTCGCCGCCGTGAATCTGCTGATGTCGCGCATCAATGAGCCGTCTTTGAACTACCGCACCCTGTACACAGAAACCAGCCTCATCTACCGCGACTCCACGGAGGGGTGAGGAGAACTACAGGTGAGGGGGCGCGCTACATTATTTAAGAAGCCGCCGAACCACATGTGAAGGGGCGCTGCATTGAAAGGCAAGCCGCCGAACCGCGGGGGAGAGGGCGGAGCGCTGCACTGTGAGGAATACAAATGCAATATCATAAGGAGGAATATCATGAGGAATTTATTGAATCTGGACGGACCGGTCCTGCAGTTTATCAACAAGCTCGTATACAGCGTTTATCTGAACATTTTGTGGTTCATCTGCTGTATTCCCATTGTAACGATCGGGGCCTCCACCACCGCGCTTTTCTATGTTTCATTGAAAATTGCAAAAAACGAGGAAGGAAACCTCACGCAGGCTTTTTTCCGCTCCTTCCGGGAAAATTTCCGGCAGGGCACCGTCATCTGGCTGATTCTGCTGGGAGCGGGGATCGTGCTGGGCATCGACGGATATGTCCTGTATCATATGCGGTTTGAAAATGCGTTCTGGACACTCTGCACAGCAATATTCTTTGTAGCCGCGGCCGCCTATGCAGTTGTCCTGATGTATATCTTTCCTCTTCTGGCCAGATTTGACAATACGGTGGGCGCCATGTTCAAAAACGCGCTGTTTATCGGGATCCGGTTTCTGTTCTGTACCGCGGTGATGGCTGTCATCTACTTCGCGATGCTGCTGGTTATAGTTCGCATTTTTACTCCGGCTGTCATTTTCGGGGAGGGCCTGTGCGCGCTGCTTTGCTCGTATCTCCTGTCCAATATCCTGCTGCTCTGCGAGGAAAAGACGGAGGAACATGGGACGGCTGCAGATTGAGGGGAATTGTAGGCTATGAAAGCGGACGGAAAGGGCAGGAGATATTTCCGGCAGTCTATTACAAAATTTGAGAGGGGATCTGCATGGGATCACAGGAAAGAAAAAGCATTCATTATAAAAAAAGTTCGAATGAGAAATGGGCTTCCCTCAGCGGGAAACAGAAGGTGCAGTATGTCTGGGATTATTATAAGTTTCCCATCGCAGTCTGCCTGATCTGTCTATACATCGTCGGCTATACGGTATACGGCCATTTTTCCAAAAAGGAGATTTTGCTTTATACCGCCCTTGTAAATGTATCCGCAGGGGAACAGCTCACCGATGGACTGAACGGCGGTTTCCTGGATTTCCTGGGCGCCGATATTTCCAAAACGGATCTGGAACTGTATACGGGAATCAATCTCACCGATGATCCCGATGCCCCCAATCACGAGTACGCCTATGCTTCCCGCGTAAAGATCATTGCTTCGATCGATGATGAGAAGCTGGATGTGGTGCTCATGAACCGGGAAGCATTTGACGCATTTTCGCAGAACGGGTATCTCTATAATATGGAAGAACTGCTCCGGGATACGGATTTGCAGAGTGCATCCAAATGGGAGCCGTACCTGGTTTCCGGCACGGTCATACTGGAAGACAACGCCGACGAGCTGCTGCAGGATGATTCTCTGGAATACCAGGCTGTGACGGAGGAGTATCCGATGGGGCTTAACGTGTCGGAGACAAATGTTTTCCGGCAGGCAGGCTTTGAGGAGGATGTATACCTGGGCGTGATCAAAAATTCGCCGCGCGTGGATATGACGGCGGAATATATAAGGTATCTGTTTGCTCTTGCAGTCGCCTGGCCGCCGCCAGACGACTCTCCAATTAGCTGAATGCGTTACAAATCGAACAGCCTAAAAAAAATCCAGCTGTGCGGTTGGATGCTCCAGGGAGCCTCCAACCCTTCCGCCGTTGAGCCCCCGCCTCTTTTCACATTTTTTCACCAGACATTTCTTCTGAAAGAACGCAATGCCCAGCCTGCCTACATTCTTATACCCGTCGTTGCTGTCCACGTTACAGTTCACTGGCCATCCCGTGTCAGCTTCCGGATCCATTTCCATGAATTGCACCGCACAAATGCCGGCACGCATTTAAAGAACTGATCCGCATTGAGGCACCACACCACCACTGCCGGAGACGCCTTCACCACGAATGCCATAAAAAACGACAGCGGCAGCACGATGAGCCAGATACTGATCAGATCCATCTTCACTACGAACATGGTGTCCCCGCCGCCCCGGATGATCCCCGTATTGGTGGGCATCTGGTATGACATTCCCACATCCACCGCGCTTAAGATCATGAGAAATGTATTTGCCATGGCTTTGGTCTCCGGGCGCAGGTCGTACAGGCCAAGCACCGGAATCCTCAGAAAAAACAGTGCGATTCCGGAGCAGATCCCGATTCCGAGAAATACCTTCTGCAGGCGCCGGGCATACTCCTTTACCTGTTCCATGTCCCCGCCGCCGATGGCCTTTCCGATCATGACGCCGGCAGCTGAAGCCGCGCCGACAGCCGTGGATTTTACCAGGAGGAACAGATTGGAGGCTGCGCTGTTTGCCGCGATCGCCGCTGCGGTCATATGTCCAAGGATGGCAGTCTGCAGCGCCGTGTTGACGCCCCACAGGCCGTTTGTCACCAGGATCGGCAGCGTCACCTTTATGTAGTCCCTCCAGAGCAGCCGGTCAAACCGAAAGAAATCCCGCACCCGCAGGCACAGGCTTTTTTCTGTTTTTGCTATGTACAGAATCAGCACCACAGTTTCCAGGATCCGGGCGGTCAGCGTCCCTACTGCCGCTCCTTCCGCCCCCATCTTGGGCATGCCGAATCTTCCGAAGATCAGCACATAATTCATTCCGCAATTCACAAAAAATGTCATGGCCGACAGGTACAGCGCGATTTTCACAATCTGCATACTCCGCAGTACGGCCAACAAAAGCTGGGTCACCGCAAAGAACAGATAGGTAAACCGGATCAGCCGCAGATATCCTGCCCCTTCCACAATGATAGGGCCATCCGTGGTAAAAAGTCCGATCGCCCGCTCCGGGAATAGACTGATCAACACAAACAGCATCGCCATGACCACCAGCCCGTGCTGCATCATCATGGCCGCAATTTTTTTCATGGGCTTTGTCTGCTGTTTTCCCCAGTACTGGCTCCCAAGGATGACCATCCCCTACCCGAAAGCTGCCAGCCGCATCTGGTACACGAACACGCTCGGGGTTGCCGCCGCCACTCCTGCAAGAGAGGTTTCACTGTACGCCCCCAACATCACATTGTCTGTCAGATTGACGCTCAATGTCACCACATTCTGCAGCACCAGAGCGATATACAACGAAAAAAACTGCCTGAAAAACGAAGCCCCTGTCTGATTCATTCCTGTTTGATTCATTTTTGTTTGATTCATTTTTGTCTGATTCATTTCCTTTTGATTCATTTCCTTTGTCTTATTTTCTTTAACTCATTCCTTTACATCATAACACATTTTTAGATTGCCGGGTCGCTTCTTAAACGAAAAGACCAGATTTTTTACTCTGGTCTTTTTCGCATCATTCTGTCATTATATTTGATCAATAAAGCTGATTTTTACCGTATACTTCTTGCTTTCTCCCGGCCCCAGCACCGGCGCCGTGCAGCCCGGCTCTCCGATTTTCGGGCCGTCCATAAATACATTCGTTGGTTCCAGGCCCATTACATACTCCCCTTTTCCAAGCATCTTCCATTGGCAGAAGAAGGGCAGATCTTCTTTTTTATATTGGACATTCACGCCGATTTTACGTTTTTCATTAAAAAGGGTATACTGTGATATTCCATTTTTATCTGCTTCCAATTCGTGAAAATAGCACCTTTCCTGATAAGGGTACTGTGGACTCTCCACCTGCTGCCATGTGTCGACGTATCTGGCCGCATTTTCTTCACGCGGGGTCACCTTTTGACTCTCAAGGATCAGTTTCGTCCCTTCCTCCAAAAGCGGATAGCCATAATTCAAGTGTAATCCATACATAAATTCCCGGTTTCCGAAGCCATGATTTGTTACCGTATCTGTCAGCCAGATACAATCCTCTTCATATTTAAATTTTAACGATCTGTTTAACGTAAGATTTTCTCCGAAAAGTCTTGCCTCCCTCATCCTCCCCTCCAGGAGCAGCATCGGGCGTTCCTCTTCTATTCCGCGTGTATATCGGACATGTTCGGCCGGTGTATGATCAATTCTGCCATGCAGCCCCAATTCTTCACCGTCCGCTTTGACAAAAGGCTTTCCGATGTGCTGCAGGCCAAGGGTTGTAAGCATTCCCACAAAAAAACTTCTAAGCCAGCGATATCCCTGAGCGTCATAATATTCCGGCGCGACGATACCGCATGGCGCAAGGTAATTCATATTTTTGCCTTTGTATCGAACTTGATAGATATCCATGCAGCGGTCCGGCAACACCGTTACCGAAAGGTTTCCGCCGTTGCTGATCTCCGCAAAAGAAACCCCTTCCCGGAATCCGCCGGTCAGCTTTCCGATCTGAAATGGCATCAACTGATTTTCATCCCCAATATATTCTCGTATTTCTTGATATGTCCTCTCCATTTTTCTCCTTTCCGCTGCCCCGGGCAGCATCAATCCATGTGTACAGATTCATGAGTGATACTCACAGCCTATACGGTGGGTGTCAAGGCAAGCTCACCGTCAAAGACACGTTGGAAAACAATACTGCCGGCACCATACAGGGGGGCTGTATTCCCGATTGCGGAAGGCAGGATTTTTATGTGCTTGTATCCGTGGTTCAGCATATGCGAATTCATGTATTCTTCCAACTCCGGTATAAAGCGGTTGATGAACACGGAATCGATATCTCCCATGATAAGGATATCGGGATCATAGCTGTTGGCTACGGCTACAACCAGAGAATACATCGCATTCAGATATTCCTGTATACAGTTTAAGATAAATTGAGGCGGGTCCTCCGCATCCAGAATCCGATTCAATTCATCGAAGGTTTTGACACCTACATTTTTTAAAATGTTATCACCCATCGTATAGAGCTCTATACAGCCATGCTGGCCGCAGGGGCACAGAGGCCCGAAGGGATTGATCGAAATATGCCCCACCTCTCCCGCGAACCCTCCAAAACCGTGCAGGATTTTTTCGTTCATGATGACTCCGGCTCCTACCCCGGAGGAAAACCCGAGAAATACCAGGTCACGGCGGGAAATGCCGTTTCCGAAGAAAAGCTCCGCCAGAGAAGCACAGTTCATATCATTATCCAGGTAAACAGGCAGATGAAAATGCGCTTCCAAAATTTCTCCGATATTCAAATCTCTAATATTCCTGAAATCCGGCGGGTTCAGCAAATATTTTTTATAAATATCCAGCGGGCCGATGGAGGCAATCCCAATCCCAATAATCGGAATATCGGAAGCTTTGGTGATAATATCCCCGATCTGTGCGATAAGCGTGTCCATAAGAATCTGGTTGTCCGCTTCTTTCGGAAGCTGTGAGGAAGAATGGAAATCCGTATTTCCATTGATATCCATGAGCATACAGGAAACCGAATATCTGCGGATATTTACACAGATAGAGGTTATGGACCAATCCGTAAGCGTCAACTGCTTCGGAGGCCTTCCGTTAGAAGGCTGACCAAAACAGGGAGTCTCCGACTCTGATTCCCGGATAAAGTCTTCCTCGCGCAGCTCATTTACGATATTGCTGATGGCCATCCGTGTAAGATGCAGATATACGGCAAGCTCCGTCCGGTTCGATGCTTTTTTTAACGCAAGCGCACGAATCACGGCGGCGCGGTTGCTGTTTTTCAAAAACTGCATGTTTTTTGAGGTGTAGGTCGATAGATTCAAAGCTTGTTTCTTCATTGAGAAAACCGAACTCCTTTCCAAATTAGATAAACAATATATGTAATGATACAAGTATCAAAAGGTCATGCGTTTCATGCTTGCATGAAAAAGCATGACTTTGGGACGCAAAAAACACCGAAAAGTAGCCATTTTTCGTAGAAAAATGAGCAGATTTGAGGTGTTTTAGGATTTCGGGAGCGCAAAGCGCGGAGAAATCCGTGTATCATAAGCGTCAAAATATCTTTTGACGCTTTCATCATGTAATTA
>VSNK01000281.1 GCA_009774255.1 Faecalicatena sp. | reverse complement strand
TATATAAATTGATCATTGCAAAACTATTTTGCAGGGTGTACAATGGAATACGATTTTTGCATTACCGTATTATACTCACGGCCGATGAAATCTGCCGTGAGTATTGCGCCAGCCGCAGCCGCGAGGCGGCATAATTCCTTATGCGGCTGTGCGCATCATGTTATACTGCACGGCAGATTTATCTGACGCGCAGTATAAAACGATGATGTGGAAAAGGAGTATGGATATATGACCGGTCAGGAATTTCTGGAAAAGGTTCTGGCTTCCTACGAGGAAGCGTTCGATATTACACGTCTATTTGACGTGGACGGGGACATTTATGACGCGTATGCGGCATTCAACGTGACCAGCGCAAAGTATGTGCTTGTGGAAAAGGCGGAGCTGTGGCGCGCCAACTGCTATGAGCATACGTTTTTTAAATGCTGCCCTTCTTTTGCGCCGGAGATATTGGACGGATTCCGCCGAAAGATTGAGGAATATATTGAGCCCCAGATCGTGCGGCAGGGCAGGGCCTGTATGGAAAAAGACCATATGTATACCTTTATCACGGGAATCTTTATCTGTGAGGAAGCAGTTCCGGAAGAATGGAAAAAACAGATTAAAGCCTTCCGATTCTTTAAAAACTACCGTTTCGGGATTCGTGGATATTCGGAGGCAAGGCTTCTTGTATTTGACATGAAGAACAGAAAGGTTATGGGGAACCGGGCGGCAAGGCAGCTGGTGAAGGGGTACAGGAGGGCTTTCTGATGAGCGGCCGGATGTCCATAAAAATACTCTTTGGGTATACCTTGTGAAACGGCCGAATGGCCATAATGGGATGCTCATGGGTATACCTTGCGAAACGGCCGAATGGCCATGATGGGATGCCCTTTGGGTATTCAAAAAATAATAGGAGTGATGATCATGAATGCAGTAATTATTTTGCTGGCGGGGATTGCAATCCTGATCGCGGCGTACGTTACATACGGAAAATGGCTGGCAGAGCAGTGGGGGATTGATCCGTCGAAAAAGACTCCGTCCCACGAACTGACGGACGGAATGGACTATTGTCCGGCAAAGGCTCCCGTGCTGATGGGGCATCATTTTTCCTCCATCGCAGGCGCGGGCCCGATCAACGGGCCGATCCAGGCAGCGGTGTTCGGATGGGTGCCGGTACTTCTGTGGGTGCTGATCGGCGGCATCTTCTTTGGGGCGGTGCATGATTTCGGCGCGCTGTTTGCGTCTATCCGCAATAAAGGACAGTCCATCGGTGAAGTGATCTCCGAGACTATGGGGACCAAGGCGAAAAAGATCTTTATCATCTTTTCCTACCTGACCCTGATCCTGGTGGTTGCGGCATTTGCATCCATCGTGGCCAATACATTTATGGCGACCTTTACGGAATCGGGTGACATTGACTATGCGGCCTCTGCGGCAAATGCGTCTACGGCGATGATCTCTATTTTATTCATTGTGATCTCTATCGTATTCGGAATCCTGGTATACCGCAGAAATGCGCCGCTGGGTGTATCCACGGCAGTGGGAGTTGCCGCGATCGTGATCTGTATGGTGGCAGGACTGAATTTCCATCCATTCTATCTGAGCAATAAGGTATGGATGGTCATTGTTGGAATCTATATCCTGGTGGCATCGGTGACTCCGGTATGGATCCTGCTTCAGCCAAGAGATTACCTCAGTTCTTTCCTGCTATACTTTATGATGGGCGTTGCCGTGATCGGCATCATCGGTGCAGGACTCACCGGAAATGCCTCCCTGGATATTCCGGCGTTTACCGGGTTTACGGATACCCTTGCGCCTACGGGCGCTTCCCTGGGAAATATGTTTCCGGCACTGTTCATAACCATTGCCTGCGGAGCGATCTCCGGTTTCCACTCTCTGGTTGGCTCGGGAACCACGGCGAAGCAGCTGGACAATGAGAAGGACGCGCGGCCGATTGCTTACGGCGGAATGCTGATCGAATGCGCCCTTGCGTTGATCTCCCTCTGCGCGGTGGGCTATGTGTGGCAGCGTTATTCCGGCGGAGAGCTGGTAGTTCCGACCAATGTATTTGCCACAGGAATCTCGGAAATGTGCGCGACAATCCCGTTTTTGAAGGGCGCCCAGAGCGTGATCTTCTCCATGCTGGTGCTGGCAGTGTCCGCGTTCTGCCTGACCTCCCTGGATACGGCGACCCGTCTGGCCCGCTATATGTTCCAGGAATTTTGGTTGGAACCTGGAGAAGATGTGAAAGATGCGGAAGGCTATAAGAAGATTCTGACCAATCCTTATGTTGCTACGGCAATTACAGTGGTGCTTGGAGTAGCATTGGGGATGACAGGCTACGCGAATGTATGGCCGCTGTTCGGTGCTGCGAACCAACTGCTGGCCGCTCTTGGCCTGATGGCAGTCGCTACCTGGCTTGCCAAGATGGGAAAGAATAACAGGATGTTCTTTATTCCGATGGCATTTATGCTGATCGTGACAATCACCTCTCTGTGTCAGACCATTCTGAAGAATTTTGGAAATGTGACGGCAGGGGCGGATCTGATGTGGAGCGTAATCAGGCTGGTAATCAGTATCCTGCTGGTGGTACTGGCAATCGTAATCGCGGTGGACAGTGTGAAGACGCTGAAAAGTTACAATTCACAGTCCCATAGAAATTAGGAACTGTAGGGCGGGAAAGCATCGAAGATGCGTTTTGCGAATGGCGCGGAGTGAACTGTAACCTTAAATATAGAAAAGAAAAAATAAATATTAAAAATACTTTAAACATGGAAGGTCCTGCGGTATAATAAAGAGAAAAGAGGAAATCCATTTGTTGTACAAATTGGGTATACAGTAGACGGAGGTGTGCCTATGAAAACCATAGTAGAACGATATCACGGACTGGGAAATGATTATCTGGTATTTGATCCGAACAAGAATGAACTGAAGCTGAATAAGGAAAATGTGGAGATGCTCTGCAACCGCAATATGGGCCTGGGTTCTGACGGAATCCTGGAGGGACCGTTTATGGGAGAGAAGCATATGTCGCTCAAGATCTGGAATCCGGACGGAAGTATTGCGGAGAAGAGCGGAAACGGTGTCCGCATTTTTGCGAAATATCTGAAGGATGCGGGGTATGTGCAGAAGAAAAAGTACCATCTGCAGACAGACGGCGGTATGGTAGAGATTGCCTATCTGAATGAGGACGGGAGCAGGCTGCGCATTTCCATGGGAAAGTTGTCCTTCTGGAGCGATGAGATTCCGGTGATCGGTGAGAGAAGAGAAGTGATCAATGAAGATATGGTGTTCGGGAATATGTTCTATCCGGCAACCTGCGTATCGGTGGGCAATCCTCACTGCGTCATTCCGATGGATGAGATCTCGGAAGAACTGGTGCGTAAGCTGGGGAGTGTTTCGGAAAATGCAAGATATTTTCCGGAGCGTGTGAACACGGAGATCATGAAGGCCATTGACAATACCAATATCGCAATAGAGACTTTTGAGCGCGGTGCAGGCTATACGATGGCGAATGGAACCGGTGCCTGTGCAGCAGCCGGCGTGGCATATAAGCTGGGGCTTACCGGCAATAAAGTGATTGTCCATATGCCGGGCGGAAATCTGCAGGTGGAGATTGGCGACGACTGGGAAACCTATATGACCGGAGATGTGTTCTATGTGGCAAAGATCAGCCTGAGCAGTGAATTTACGGAAAAATTGCGGGCATTATAAAATGAAATAAAAACTGTGAAGTCTTTTGACAATTCAGTCAACAGACTTCACAGTTTTTTCTTCTATAGGAAACTTCTCCGAATTTTCCTATAGAAGAAAAACCCTCCGGGAGGATGCGCACTGCGGCGTATGAGGTAGATGTCGCAATGCGACCGCCGCAGGCGCGAGTTTCGCAAGCGAAACTCTTTGTTCTTCTATAGGAAACTTCTCCGAATTTTCCTATAGAAGAACAACCCTCCGGGGGATGCGCACTACGCGCAAAAGGAAAATGGCTGCTGCCGCAGCCGCGCTTCGGCGCGAGTGTGCGTCGAGACGCACACTTTTCTTGTTCTATAGGAAATTTCACGAAATTCTGTAAAACAGTAACACTTGCAGAGATTCTATTTTTGTGCTACTATACCTATAACAATTCAAATGACGATGCGGGTGCGCATCAGGACGTATTATTTTGAACAGAATTGGGAACTGAAGGAAATTAGCCATGAGTTCCATAGAGGAGACAATATGCTGATTGAAATTGATTTTAACAGTGATGAAGCGATATATATTCAGCTTCGGAATCAGATCATCCTGGGAATTGCCACTTCCATGTTTCAGGAGGGGGACTCTCTGCCTTCCGTCCGTCAGCTTGCGGAAACCATCGGTGTGAATATGCATACAGTCAATAAGGCGTATGCCGTATTGAAGCAGGAAGGCTTCATCAGTCTGGATAAACGCCGCGGTGCGGTGATCTGTGTGGATATTGACAAGATCAAGGCGCTGGAGGAGATGAGAGAGCAGCTGCAGCTGGTACTGGCAAAGGGCTGGTGCAAGAATATTACCAGAGAAGAGGTACACGGGCTGGTAGATGATATATTTGACAGTTACTCGGGAATATAGGCTTTAAGAGATTTTTAGTGCGAAGGTCATGCCGTACATGCGAAGGAGCGGACCGCAGCACTTATTCGAGGAGGACTTTATGCAGAATCAATATACGACACAGGCACAAAATGCAATCAATTCCGCGGCGGCTGCCGCAAGGGAGCACAAGCATCCCTATATCGGTACGGAGCATCTTCTTCTGGGACTTTGCAAGGAAGTAACCGGCGTGGCAGGACAGGTTCTGGCACGTCATGGTGTAGAGGAAGAAAAGCTTCTGAAACTGATGGATGAGCTGATTGTACCGGACGGGGAGGGAGTACTCACCCAGCGTCCGCAGAGAAGTCCGCGGCTTCAATATATTCTGGAAGACAGTCTGCGCGAGGCAGGACATTTCCACTCGGACAAGATCGGAACAGAACATCTTCTGCTGGCCATCATTCACGACGCGGACTGTGTGGCAGCCCGCATTTTAACGACATTGAATGTGAATCTACAGAAGGTTCTGCAGGATATTTTGTTTGCTTCAGGAGTAGATCCCAGGAGTTATCAGGATGAGCTGCAGGAGGAGCGCGGCAGGAACGTCACGGTGGAACAATTCTGCAGGGATATGACGGCGGATGCGGAAGAAGGGAAGCTGGATCCTGTAATCGGCCGAGAGGAGGAGATCTTCCGTCTGATGCAGGTACTCAGCAGACGTACAAAGAATAACCCCTGCCTGGTCGGCGAGCCGGGCGTGGGCAAGACGGCGGTCCTGGAAGGCCTGGCGCAGCGTCTGGCTTCCGATATCGTGCCGGAAAGCATGAGGGGAAAGAGAATCTATACTCTGGATCTGCCGGGGCTGATCGCAGGTTCCAAGTACCGTGGGGAATTTGAGGAAAGAATGAAGGCGCTGATTTCCGAGGTGGAGTCTGATCCAAGCGTGATTTTGTTTATGGATGAGCTTCATACCATGATCGGCGCGGGCGGCGCTGAGGGTGCCATGGATGCTTCCAATATCCTCAAACCGGCGCTGGCAAGAGGCCAGCTTCAGATGATCGGCGCGACCACTCTGGCGGAATATCGGAAGTATATTGAAAAGGACGCGGCTCTGGAACGGCGTTTCCAGCCGGTTTCCGTGGAGGAGCCGACCAAGACCCATTGTCTGGAAATCCTGGAAGGGCTGAAGGAAAAATACGAGAGCCATCATCGGGTCGCCATCGGAAAGGAAGCACTGGAGGCAGCAGTCAATCTGTCGGAGCGCTATATTACGGATCGAAATTTGCCGGATAAGGCCATTGATGTGCTGGATGAGGCATGCTCCAGGGTAAGCCTCAAGGGCTATAAGATCCCGGAGAACCTCTCGAAGCTGGAAGATTCTCTGAAAGAACTGATCCGGCAGAAGGAAGAAAGTATTGCGGCAGGAGATTTTACGGAAGCACGTCTGATCCACAAGGAGCAGCAGGCCGTAGAGAAGAAAAGGGATGCCATGCGGAAGCGTTTTGATAAGAAAAATGAGGCTCAGCATCCGGAGGTTGAGGAAGCGGATATCGCAGAGGTCGTATCCGCATGGACGAAGATTCCGGTTCAGAAGCTGGAGGAAAGCGACAGCCAGCGGCTGAACAAGCTGGAGAAGGAGCTTCATAGGAGGGTCATCGGCCAGGATGAGGCTGTCAACGCGGTGGCAAGAGCCGTAAAGAGGGGGCGTACGGGGTTAAAAGATCCCAGAAGGCCCATTGGTTCTTTCCTGTTCCTTGGACCGACCGGTGTGGGAAAGACCGAACTGTCCAAGGCTCTTGCGGAGGCCCTGTTCGGAAATGAAGAATCCATGATCCGTGTAGACATGTCTGAGTACATGGAGAAGCATTCGGTGGCTAAAATGATTGGTTCGCCTCCGGGATATGTGGGGCACGGAGACGGCGGACAGCTTAGTGACCAGGTCCGTACCCATCCCTATTCCGTGGTACTGTTTGACGAGGTGGAGAAGGCTCACCCGGATGTATTCAATATTCTGCTGCAGGTGCTGGATGACGGACATATTACCGACTCTCAGGGAAGAAAAGTCGATTTTAGCAATACGGTCATTATCATGACTTCCAATGCCGGCGCCAAGGCGATTGTGGACCCGAAAAAGCTGGGATTTGCTGTGAAGGAAGACAAAAAAAGTGATTATGAGCGCATGAAGCAAAATGTTATGAGTGAAGTGAAGCTGATTTTCCGGCCGGAATTTTTAAACCGTATCGATGAGATCATTGTATTTCACCCTCTGGACAATAACCATATGAAGCAGATTGTGACGCTGCTTGTAAAAGATTTTACGAACCGTCTGAAGGAGCAGATGAATATTACCCTGACTCTGCGGGACTCTGCGAAGGCTCATATCGTGGAAAAAGGAACCGATGCAAAATATGGGGCACGCCCGCTCCGCCGCGCGATGCAGACAGAACTGGAAGATAAGCTGGCCGAAGCGATTTTAAGCGGTGAAGTCGTTCCAGGTACCCAGATAGAAGCCGGAATTTCCAAAAAAGAGATTAAATTTTATCCAAAATCAATAAATGAGTAGAAAAGATAAATGATTTATTGTATAATATGGACAACAAAAGACTTTCTCAAAATACTTAGGAGGATACAGACATGGCAAGAGTAGAGGAATTATTACGTGCGGAAAAGGATGGAACAATCAGCTTTG
>VSNK01000280.1 GCA_009774255.1 Faecalicatena sp. | reverse complement strand
ATCCATTGTCGTCCAGATCCTTTAAGTGTACAAATGAGATCCTGTCGTAATATTTCTTAATGATTTCCAGAGGATCACCGCCGCCTGCTGCCAGATGGGCCAGATCCGGGCAGATCGGGATGGAGGTCTTGGAGAACAGCTTGTCAATCTGCTCCGGCGCCTCTGCCATAGAGCCGAGATGAGGATGATAGCTGGCCTTCAGTCCGTACTCCGCAAATACCTTTTCCGCCATGTCCAGTCCCTTTCCAAGCAGCGCGTAATCCTCTTCCTGGATGCCTTTCCCCCGGATTGCGCCTCCGCAGATTCCTATGTAGGTTACTCCTACTTCCCTGGCCGCTTTCGCAACTGTCTCCATATGGAACATCTCATCCTCCAGCGCGTCCTGATAGATAAAGTTTGCCCCGACACAGACGCTCATCATTTCCGCAGAATATTTCTGCAGCATGTCTTTCAGAACGGAAAGGTCATTACAATATTTTGTAAGGTTCCCTTCCAGCACCTCTATACTCTTGAAGCCGGTTTCCGTAATACTTTTCAGGATCTCTTCGTCATTTCCCATTGTCAGGTACCGGATATCCTTTACACTCGTCACGCCTGCGCCGTCTCCTACAAGGGGTCCGAAACCGTTTGTCATATAACCTACTCTCATCAATTTTTCCTCCTTCATTCATTTTTCTGTATTTGCGCAAATTTTCTTTCTTACTCATCATATTCTGTTTTGCATCGAATGTCAATTTGGTAAAATGCATAATATTTCGTCCTTGCTTTTGTGCAATATCCCATATTGACTTTTTCTCCCCTCCACTCCATAATGACTTTAAATAATATTTGCGCAAATTTTTATGCGAATATATAAAAACACCCGTGTATGAGAAATCCAGATAAGAATATTAAGGAGCAAAATCACAAAAATCTCATACCGCAGGACAGAAAGGAGCATATTTATGAAGCTTGGATTTATCAGTTCCATTCTTGATTCCTCTTCCTTTGAGGAGGTCATCGACACCGCCGCAGAGCTTGGCTATGAATGTGTCGAGGTAGCCTGCTGGCCGAAAGAAAAGGCAGCCCGGCGTTATGCCGGAATCACGCATATTGATATGGAAGCTCTCACTGAAGACAGAATTGCTTCCATCCGTCAATACTGCCAGAAAAAGCATGTCGCGATCTCCGCGCTGGCCTATTATCCCAACACCCTGACCGACGACCTGGATCAGCGCCGGAGGACCGTAGATCATTTGAAAGCCATGATCGCTGCCGCACCAAAATTAAATGTCGATACCATCACCACGTTTATCGGCCGGATCCAGACACTCACCGTAGAAGAAAACCTGAAGGTGGTCCAAGAAGTATGGCCCCCGATCATCCGACTGGCTGAAAAATATAAGGTAAGAATCGCCATCGAAAACTGCCCCATGCTTTTCGGCCCGGACCAGTGGCCCGGCGGGCAGAACCTGATGACCACTCCCGCCATCTGGCGCAGGGTATTCGACCTGATTCCAAGCGAATATTTCGGCCTGAATTACGATCCTTCCCATTTTGTATGGCAGCAGATGGACTATATCCGGCCCCTGTATGAATTCCGGGAAAAGATTTTCCATGTGCATTACAAGGATATCAAGGTGTACTCTGAGAAGCTCCGCGATCTCGGGACCATGGCATACCCATTGGACTATATGTCTCCGAAGCTGCCCGGGCTGGGAGATGTTGACTGGGGAAAATACGTCTCTGCCCTGACGGATATCGGCTACAATGGATTTAGCTGCATTGAAATTGAAGATAAGGCTTTTGAAGATTCTTCTGAGAAAGTGCTGGACGCGCTCCGGCTTTCTTATCGATATATGAGACAATTTGTTATTTGAAAGGAGAAAAATCACATGAACCCAAAGAAGATGAATATTGGTCTGATCGGGGCCGGCTTTATGGCCAAGGCGCACTCCATCGCATATGCAGGTATGCCGATGTTCTTCTGGCCCGCTCCGGCAATCCCGGTAAAAAAAATGATCGTAGATATGAACGAGGAGATTGCAAAAGATGCAAAAGAGAAACTGGCTTTTGAGTCATACTCCACTGACTGGCATGATATCGTAAACGATCCGGAAATCGATGTTGTGGACATCTGCACCCCCAATAATGTGCATGCGGAGATAGCCATCGCCGCTGCGAAAGCCGGGAAGCATATTCTCTGTGAGAAGCCTCTTGCGCTCACCTGCGAGCAGGCAGGGGAAATGTATCGCACAGCCCTGGAAAACGGCGTGAAGACCATGGTCGCTTTCAATTACCGCAAAACGCCTGCCGTACAGCTTGCGAAAAAATACATCGACGAGGGAGCCATCGGCGAGATCCTGGACTTCCGCGGCACCTATCTGCAGGATTGGTCCGCCGATCCGGATTCCCCGCTTTCCTGGCGCTTTCAGAAGCGCATCTGCGGAAGCGGCGCGCTTGGCGATATCGGAACCCATGTGGTAGACATGCTTCGTTTTCTGGTGGGTGATTTTAAAAGGGTCAACGCCAGGACAGCGACTTATGTCAAAGAGAGGCCGCTTCAGTCCGGCCTGACCGACAGCCTGGGCAATGCCCGTGTGGATCAGGACACCCCAAAAAAAGCGGTGGACGTGGACGACCAGTGCATGTTTATGATCGAATGTAAAAACGGCGCTTTCGGAAGCATAGAAGCCACCCGCAACGCATGGGGGCGCAATAATTACATCACCTTCGAAATCCATGGCACGAAAGGCTCCATTTATTTCAATTACGAGCGGCGCGATGAGCTTCAGGTCTGCTTTGCCGACGACGCTTCGGACCGCCGTGGCTTCCGGACGGTCTACACAGGCCCCAGCCATCCGTATGGCTACGGATTATGGCCGATTCCGGCGCTGGGCATCGGATATACCGAGACAAAAATCATTGAATGCTATGATTTCTTCCGTGCCCTGCAGGGCGGCACCGAAGCCTCCCCCAACTTCCGGGACGGATATGCCATTGAGCTGATCTCGGACGCGATCCTGGAATCAGCAAAGAGCCGGGAATGGGTGGATGTAAAAGAGGTCATTTAGGCCAAAACTGAAATGATACCGCACAAAAAAAGGACCTCTTGTCAGGAGGTTCTTTTCTATTTCACAATATTGCCTTAACCGCCGTTCATACCACAGCCTCTATCAAAATCTTATCACCACCTTGCCCGGTTGATCGTGAAGTAACTTCCTGCGTCAACCAACGCTTTGATCTCCTGCAGCCGCCTGTCAATATCTACCATATAATTTTGCTCTGGCATACATGCCGCAGTTACATTAAATACTTTGGACATACTCCGCACGCCCCTTTCCCGCCGATTCTCAAATCCGTCTGTAATATCTTCATTATACCTTCCATCGAAAAAAATACCTGACCGCCGCCTGCTTTCTGCAGTGTTCCGATCATATTTTCTCCCTTCCTATTTTTATACAAAATGGTAACATGCGTCTTGCCCCGCGTCAACCGGTATGTTAAAATATCTGTACTGTTCTGAAACACCACGAGTATGGAAGAGCAGGATGGACAATTCACAATATACTCGGGAGGCAAAATAATGACAAACAGAGCATTTTGGAAGAAGTTGGATCTCATTACGAAGCGTGAGAATCCGCCGGCTCATATAGCCGAATTTATGGAGATCTTAAAGGATGGATACGAGCAGAATCTGGATGTGATTGTTTCTACGGCGCCGGTATGGAACGGTCTTACCCATCAGACTTATCTCGGGGACAGGAATGCGCGTTTTTACATCTGCTATACCAGCAAGGCTCACGCAAGAAATGAGTGGCGGATAGGAAACGATGGCTCACCGGCGGAGTGGAACATTATGAGCCTTCGCGATATGATGAACAACATGTTTAACAAGACATCCGGAGCGGGGCTTATATTTAACCCGGACAGTGAAACGGAATCCATGGTGGTTCTTAAGATGATGCTGGAAATACTGATGCCGGGGCCGAAGGAAAAGCCGCCTATGTTCAGAGATGCATAAAGGTACGATCACGGGTAAAACCCACATTGCTCGGAAGGGAGAATATTATGGGAAAGAAACTGACGATAACGCAGATAAAAAAGGAGCTTTCGAAGCGCCCCAATGAAGAATTGGTTGATATCATTTGCAAATTGTGCAAGTCATCCAAGGAGGCCGCGAGCCTGGTCAATCTGATTCTGGGAAATGATGGCATTCTGGACGAGGCTCTTGCAGAGGCAAAGAAGAAAGTTCGGACTCAGTTCTTTACGAAGAGAGGATTTGGAGCGCTGAATTTATCAAAAGCCAAATCCGACATCACTGCTTTTAAGAAAATCTGCGACAACCCGGCGAAGGTCCTGGACCTTCAGCTCTATTATGTGGAGTGCGGGATTGAATTTACGAATATGCTCGGAGATATCAACGAAAGTTTCTATAACAGCATGGCCGGGATGTATGAGACGGTTGTAAAATCTCTTATCAAAACAGGAGATGTAAAGCTGATGAAAGAGTTTATGCCGAGGCTGCAGCAGGCAGTGGATGATACCGGAGGCATCGGATGGGGATTTCATGATGATCTCTGCTATACAATTTCCGAGATGGATGAGTGGGTAGGCGAGCCGGAGGATTGGCGGTAACAGGCAGATGAAAGACGGGCATTCTGGTGGAATCTGTTCTGATTATCATGAAATTGTAAGGGGAGCTGTCTGCTCCCCCCCCAATCAGCATTCTCTGCGGAATATCCTTTGCCGTAATTCTTTGTCAGAAATACGGACAGTTCTTTCAAAAGCTGTCTTCCATAAGCGGCACGGTTCTCCCCATGCTGTTCTTCTTCCACAATCCTCCTGCCGATTTATTTTTCTACAACTCCTTATTATCATTTGTTCTCCATCTCTGAAATCTTTTTCAAATAGCAAAGGACGGCTTTTGAATACTCATACTCGGTTCGACTATGCCATTCTAAATACCTGAAGTCGGTTTTGTATATGGTTTCTATACTTTCGTTTGCGTGCTTTCCCTTCCGAAGTTTCATTTTTCCCAGATCATCAATCGACTTTTTTTCATATACTTCATAAATTAAATCTGCCTTTGTGCCTAAGCAGCTATTATTTAATTCAAGAAACCATTTGGAAAAGGATTCCATGGTATACCTGGTTTTGATTTCATTTGTTATACCGTTTTCATCCATGTCTATAACTTCTATTACCAGTATCTGATCCTCATACCTTGTTTTTTCCTCGGCATAGTTTACAAGATAAAGCGTAGCATTGAAATCTTGCCTGGCCCGCCACAGAGATAAAAACTTGCTCGCATTTTTGTCCCAGTATCGATTTGGATGGCTTGTATATGGTGTTACTTTCTGGCTTTCTTCACATTTCAAAAACTCAAATATTATATATCCCCTTTGTGGGTCTTTTTGTAGTCTGTCAAAATTCACTGCTGCAGTAACATTATTCCCCAATGTACGTTTAACAAACTCGAAGCCGCTGGTATCATCATGCCCCAATGCTTTGCTAAAAGCCATAAGTCATCGTCCTTCCACTATCGAAATATCTTATGTATCTCGACTTGTCTATTTCTCAATTGATATTTGCAATCTTCTTCAAATCTCTCTTTTATCCTTGTGAATCAGTAATTTCCATAATCATTTATAACTCGTAGCCACAGGCAGCTCCTTCCATTCGTTCACGCACATAATTATAAAGTATATTGCACATTTTCACAACTGTTTTATGTGAGCGCAATCAAAATATATAAATTTGCCTCCGCCTGTTTTCTTCTGTCTTTTTATAGATAAAACGGCAGCTTTCGGCTTGCCCTGCGTCAATCGGCATGTTATACTAAAGGACAGTTCTTTAGTATAACATGATGCGCACAGCCGCATGAGGAATATTATATTTTTTATCCTTATCGAAAAGAGGACGATGGAATCATTGTCGAGCTGAAAGTTGATCAGCCTGCCTGTGAAGCAATTCGGCAGATCAAAGAAAGGAAATACACACTGCATTTTGACGGAAAGCTGGGGGAAGCTCCGAAATGCACCGGGCGGATCCTTGCGGTTGGAATTGCCTATGACAGAAAAGATCCGAAAAAAGGCATGAATGCAGAGTTGAAATTTTGCGGGAGAGATTAACATGAATATTGAAATAATAGTCTATGAGGAACAACATCTTCCAGATATGATCCGGATATGGAACGAGGTTGTGGAAGAGGGGATTGCGTTTCCCCAGGAGGAGCTTTTGAATGCACGCACCGGGAAGACGTTTTTTGAAGAGCAGACATACAATGCGGTTGCTGTCAATGCCGATACCGGAGATGTCTGCGGCCTCTATATCCTGCACCCCAACAATATCGGTCGGTGCGGGCATATCTGCAATGCAAGCTACGCTGTCAGCCGGGAATACCGCGGACTGCACATCGGTGAAAAACTGGTTTCCGACTGTCTCATCCAGGGGAGAAGGCTTGGGTTTACGATCCTGCAGTTCAATGCCGTGGTAGCGTCAAATATCCACGCAAGGCATCTCTACGAGCGGCTCGGTTTTATCCTGCTTGGTACGATCCCAAAAGGGTTCCGGATGAAAGACGGGCATTATGAGGATATCTGTCCTTATTATCATACCTTGTGATGCGACCGCATGTAATGACTGTCAGCGCAGACGCTGTCTGAACCGCCGCAAGAGCTTCCTCCGGGTAGATTTCAGGCGTCGGGCCCATTCGTGGCAGGGCACTTCTTTACTGGTAGGGGGACTTGCAGCAGGGTGCAAGGCACCGTGAATAGTAATATGACCCGTTCAAAAGTTTCCAAGTTTCCAAGTACCATTGATTTTTCCTTCAAACTGTTTTAAAATATCCATATCAAAACCACTTCTTTTTATTTGAAGCGGGTGAGAACGCTTTAGGTGCTTAAAAACGAAATTTTGCGCATTCTGGCAAAATTTTTGATTCAGGCTTGTCCGGGTTAGGAGACAGGGAAATATAAAAAGGGGAGGTGGAACAATGCCTACACAAGGAGAAATTATAAAAGACTTATCTACAAGATTAGAGCGTCAATTAATTATTGATGATCTGACTAAAATCCAGAGCATGGAAGAATTGAAAGAATATATTGAAAAGCTCCGGACAAAGAATGATAAATAATATCTCAAGTACTGCCAACGGATGGCCGGTCCGATTTTTCAGACAAGAAAAGAGTTTCGCTTGCGAAACTCGCGCCTGCGGCGGTCGCATAGCGACATCTACCTTGTACGCCGCAGTGC
>VSNK01000028.1:11918-32313 GCA_009774255.1 Faecalicatena sp. | reverse complement strand
GCCCTTAAGTATATCATAAACCGCAGCAAAAGTGGTATTTTTCCCTTGATATTTTTTCCAAAATGGCTTAATATTCTATAAAACTTCTATAAAGTCTACAGGCTTTTTTACCCAAAAGAAAAAAATTACAAAAAAGTGTTGACAATTGAGACCTTTCGAGGTATACTATCCTGGCAGTCGCAAAAAAGCGACACAATGGGGTCTTAGCTCAGCTGGGAGAGCATCTGCCTTACAAGCAGAGGGTCATAGGTTCGAGCCCTATAGGCCCCATACCATTTGCCGCAGTGGCGGAACTGGCAGACGCCCGGGACTTAAAATCCCGTGGGTAGTGATACCCGTACCGGTTCGATTCCGGTCTGCGGCACTTGTAAAAAGACTTATTTCGCAATTTGATAAGTCTTTTTTTATTTTTCATGAAGGAGCATCCCTTCAAATCATCCCTCCCGCTTTTGCCAGGTCTGTGCGGGATAATTCCCCATAATCGCTCCAGCAGATTGTACTTTTTTACTGAAATCAAAATGGGTGTAAGTATTGGCAGTTGTAGTAATCGTACTATGCCCCAGTGGCTTTCAAGTCAACGCCGTTCGCATACAGCAAACTTGCACAGCTATGCCTGAGATCGTGGAAGCGTATCAATTTCAAGTCAAAAACGCGGTATGCCTGCCGAATGAAGATATTTTAAATGAACCGGAAATATTATACAATTTCTAAAGGGCAGCGGCAAATAATGCCGCTGCCCTTATAAAAATCACACACCTTTATGCCAGAGTATTCATGAGCATGCCAACCGCATAAAAGTTGCTGAGGTTGTATGCCCCGCTCTTTGCAAAGCTTGCAAAGGATGTAAAATATGCAGACATAGAACTGCTGTCCGATGAGAAATCTGAATAGTCTAGGCCTGCTGCAGAAGATTGATTCTGATTGGAGGTCAAAGCTGAGGAAGCCTTGGAACCTACTACGGTATCAATAGATGAATCAAGGATCGATGTCACCTTTGAACCTGTACGCTGCGCGATACCATACTGACCGCCCAGAACGTCTTTCGCAAGATCATAGCCGCTGTTCAAAGCTTTCTTCAGGCCCTCATCGCTCACCTGCAGCTTGCCGGTTGTGTCGGTGCTCATCCCAAGAGCTTTCTGCATTGCATTTTCAGTCGGAAGAGATCTCTTCAGAGACTCCAGCTGACGCGCCGCACCCGCGCTGCGGTTTGAATTGCTCTCAAGGAAGGATATCGTACTATTGTACTTATCCGCAAAGTCCTTGACTGCGGATATGATATCTTCCTGCGCCTTATTCACCTTTTCCTGCGCTGCTTTTTTCGCATCCTCAGATCCTGCTTTGGATAATGCCGCGACAGCACTCTCATACTTCGCGAATACATTATTCCTCTCACTGAGCTGAAGCTTTTTCGATGCAGATTCCAAATCTGTAAGCGACTGCTTATAATTCAGCAAAAACGAAGATGCACTCGTAGCCGCACTGCTGTTGCTGTAACTGCTGGAAGTCGTCTTCTTTGTGCTGGAAGTGCTGTCCTCATAACCGATTCGGCTCTTCAAAGCTTCTGTATCAGAATTTGCCTTATTTACCCAATCATACATCGGGCTATAACTGGATACTGAACTTACTGCCATAATGTCATCTCCTTTCCGGTATGGCACATACCTTTTTTATGTTGTAAAAGGATCACTCCTTTTGCAACCACTCCGCACCGTTTCTATCACGAAACCTAAAGTAAAGCATAAAGTATATGTCCCGGCGCGAGTCCGCGCCGAAGAAAACACAATCTGATACGATATCCGTATCTGATCCGTCATACATAATATCGTCCCAAATCCCAATTTTATAATCTCTTTTTCCAAAAAGATATCGCAGGCCGCAGCTTAACCAGGCATACCCCGTAAGTTACAGTTCACTCGTCAGCTGCTGTCATGATAAGTTTGTGCTTGCACAAGGACTTATCATGACAGCGGCTGACGAAGGAGGCGCCGGTTTATAAGCAAAACTAGCCGCAAAGCGGCGGAAAAGCATCGAAGATGCGTTTTGCGAATGGCGCGGAGTGAACTGTAACCCCTGTAACAAAAGATACATATGATTCATATTCTTCCAGTAGTATTTTTTCAAAAATTCTGCTATAATCAAGTCAAAGACCTCGAGGCAGCCGCCAGATACCCATGCAGGCATGGCTGCATGTCATTAGGAGTTGTAGGTACATCCCCCTGATCAGCCGGCGCGGATCGGTCAGGGTGTGACTTGTAATGAAAGGAGTCCTATGCTATGACAAGACGAATCATCACCATCAACCGTATGTATGGAAGCAATGGAAGAAAGATCGGAAAGGCACTGGCAGAAGCGCTTGGAATCCATTACTATGACAAGGAGCTTATCCGCATTGCCAGCGAAAAGGAGGGCATACCTTATAAAGAATTGCAGAAAGTAGATGAAAAGCGTGCCAGCCAATGGCGTTATCCTCTGGACGAGCCCATGCAGATGTCGCCCCAGTACCGCTTTTATCCCATGAACGACGTACTATTTCAGGCTGAAAGCGAGATCATTCTCTCTCTTTCCCAGAAGGAGGACTGTGTGATCATCGGCCGATGCGCCAACCATATCCTCGAAAAGAAATGCCTGAGCGTATTTATCCATGCCCCCTTCGATTTCCGGGTGGAGACCGCGGCGGAACGGATGGATATCACGGAACGGGACGCACGTGTCTTTGTAAAGAAGATGGACAAGGAACGGCGCAACTATTACGAATACTTTACCGATGAAAAGTGGCTGGATATCACCTCCTATGACCTGTGCATTGACAGCAGCCGCTTCACGGAGGCACAGGCTGTCCTGATCATAAAAGCAGCCTATGAAGACCTTCTGACCGAATCCGCACCTGCTTAAACAAGTGTGGTGCATCTTGACGCACACTCGCGCCGAAGCGCGGCTGTGACTGCAGCCATTTTCCTTATGCGCGTACAGCGCTCTCCCCGGAGGGTTTTTATTCTATATGAAAATACGGAAAAATTTACTATGAAAATACCCACGAATTTTCATTTATGGTGGCGGCTCAAATGTGAGGCATGGGTATTTCCTATAGAATAAAAAAGTGTGCTCAGATCCACATGTTCTGAACACACTTTTTTCGGCATTCAATATATACTCACAGCCGATGAAATCTGCCGTGAGCATCGCGCCAGCCGCAGCCGCGAAGCGGCATAATTCCGCATGCGGCTGTGCGCATCACGTTATACTTGTGCGGCAGATTTATCTGGCGCGCAGTATAAATCCATACGCTTCCCGTCCAGAGCCGCATACTGCAGGACTCCCTCTGCGTCATAGACCAGCTTCAGCGAAAAGAAAGGATGTTCTTCATCCAGAAGGCGGAAAAAGATCTTATCCCCCTCCCAGATATCCAGCTCCGGTATCTTCTTCTTTTCCACCCAGGCCAGTTCTCCTTCGTCACAGGGAATCGCTTCCCCCTCGAAGCCCTCTGCCGTATACAAGGACATGTACTCCGTCACATCTTCCCCGTACAGAAAGGTCACGATTCCCCGATACCGCCAGTCCGTCAGCGTATAGCCCGTCTCTTCGCGAACCTCCCGGAGCAGACATTCCTCAGGGCTCTCCCCCTCCTCGAAATGCCCGCCCACGCCGATCCATTTATCCTTATTGATATCATTTTCCTTCACTGTCCTGTGAAGCATCAGATATTGATCATCTTTTTCTATATAGCACAGCGTACTTAATCTTACCATGTATACTCCTCTCAAAGAACCCGTTCCAGCACATCCTCCACCACTTTCACAGGCATGATCTCCAGCTTCTCCCGTACTTCCTCCGCCACGTCGTCCAGATCGTCTATGTTCTCTTCCGGTATAAATACTTTGGAAATTCCCGCCCGCTGTGCCGCCATCAGCTTCTCCGGCAGGCCGCCGATGGGCATCACGGTTCCCCGCAGGGACACCTCTCCTGTCATTGCATACTCCGGGCTTACCGGCTTGCCGGTCACCAGAGAAGCCAGCGCCGTCGTCATCGTGATTCCCGCCGAGGGGCCATCCTTCGGCACCGCCCCGGAAGGAACATGGATATGCAGGTCGTTTTCCTTGAGTACCTCCGCTTCCTTCGGGTATCTGGATTTTACCAGGCTCACCGCGATCTGCGCGGACTCCTTCATCACATCGCCAAGCTGTCCGGTCACCTTCACTTTTCCCTCTCCCCGGGTCAGAAGTGTCTCCACGAACAAGATCTCTCCGCCTGCTGCCGTCCATGCCAGTCCGGTCACAATTCCCTGCTTCTTTTCCTCCAGGGCTCCCTCATGCCGGATCGGCTTCTGATCTAGAAATTCCTGCAGCCGCTTCGGGCTGACCGTGATGCTCTTCTGCTCACCCTTGACCAGCTTCACCGCGGCAAATCTGCACAGATGATCCAATTGCTTTTTCAATCCCCGCACTCCGGACTCTCTCGTATAATCGCTGATGATCTTCTGAAGCGCCTGATCCGTCACTTTCAGGTTCTGCGCTTTGATCCCCATTCCCTTCATCGCTTTGGGAAGCAGATGCTTTCTCGCGATCCGGAACTTTTCCACAGCCGTGTATCCCGGGAACTGGATCACCTCCATCCGGTTCAGCAGCGGTTCCGGAATCGTATCCGTCGTATTGGCCGTACATACGAACAGGACATCCGACAGATCATAGGGCACATTCATATAATGATCCGTAAAATTGTTGTTCTGCTCGGGATCGAGCACCTCCAGCAGCGCGCTCGCCGGATCCCCGCTGTAGTCCCTTGACAGCTTATCTACCTCATCCAATACCATGACCGGATTCGAAGTACCGCAGCGCTTCATTCCCTCCATGATCCTGCCCGGCATCGCGCCCACATAAGTCCTTCTGTGTCCCCGGATCTCCGCCTCGTCACGCACACCGCCCAGGCTCACCCGGACATACTTTCGGTGCAGCGCTTCTGCGATGCTCTGCCCGATACTGGTCTTTCCGGTTCCGGGCGCGCCCACGAACAGCAATATGGAGCCCGACTGCTGTTGATTCAGCGCCATCACCGCCATCTGCTGCACAATCCTCTGCTTTACCTTTTTCAGCCCGTAGTGCTCACGGTCCAATATCTCCTCGGACTCTTCCAGATCAATGTCCACCGCATCCATCTTCTTCCAGGACAGGCTCGTCACAAAGTCCAGATAATCATAGAGCAGCCCGTACTCGTGGCTGTCCTTTCCCTCCTGCTTCATCCGGTTCAGAACCTTGTCAGCTTCCTTCCTTGCGTCCTCGTTCATCCCGGAACTCTGCAGCTTCTGTTCAAACTTCCGGATATCAGATACATTTTCCGGATGCATCTCATCCAACTGCCTCTGCAGAAAATCGATCTGCTTCTTGATGGCCTCTTCCCGGTACACCTTTTCATGCTTTTCCTGCTGCGCCGTCTCCGCTTCCTCGCTGACCCTGGCCATCTCAATGAACTCATAGATCGCCCTTTCGATCCTTTCCGTGCGCTCGGATACCGTGTCTGAGGCAAGAATCGCGTATCTCTCATCATCCGTCAGGCTCAGATAGCCGGACAACGCAGATACGATTTCATTCATGGATTTCCAGTGAAGGACATAGCTCCGCGCCCAGATCCCCCACTGAAATCCCTGTATAAAATGAAGCAGCGTGGTACGCATTTTCTCGAAACGCTCCTGCAGCTCCTCCGGTTCCATATCTTCTGTTATCTCCCTGGGCGCGATCATCGCCTCGATGGCCTCCTCCGTCACCTTCAGATCCGAGACTTCCACCCGGTCCCCGGTCTTTACACTGACATTGCCGTCCCCGTCAATGGTTTCCAGTTCTCCGATCACACCCATAGGGTAGAAATCGGACATCGTCATGTTCTTCCTGCTTTTGTCCTCCTTCAGCATGAGAAACAGAAGCTGATCTCCCTTCTCCGCTCCCTGCGCCCCCAACTCCTTGAGTACTTCCTTCTTAAAATAGTAGGTCACTTCCGGTAAAATTATCATGTCATATATAGGTATTGTAATCATATTATCTCTCCTTCTGTCAGCACTCTTTATTATCGAGTGCTAAACTCATTGTAACCATAACATACTTCCCGGCATTTGTAAAGCACAGAGTAACGAAAAAATCACGGCCTGACCGTTACAGTTCACGGCCTAACCGGCCGCGAACTGTAACGAATCCGGCCTATTTAAAGTTGCCTTACGGCAAGAGGCCGGATTCCAGCCCCAGTACGTACTGGCCTGTGACCGTGCAGCGTGGTGCACGGCCCAGGAGTGAACTGTAACCGGCTGCGGACTGTAACCGACGATATAAGGAGTGATCCGTACCTTTACAAATCACTCCTTTGTATCACATATCCGTATGAAAGAAGAAGTACTTCAGAGATTCTCACTGTTTCCGCGCATAAATCTGTACTCCGCTACGGAACGGTCAAATCCCTTGATATGCCGGTACAGCCAGTCGATCACATTCTGGTTCACCTGCTCCACAAATGCCGGCGTCGGCCCTTCCTCTTCCACAAGCATTTCATGCAGTTCATCTACGACCTTCCTCAGCTTATCATGCTCCGCTTTGTGCTCTTTTATCCCCGGATATTCCATTTCTTCCTGCAGCTTTTCCTCTGCCGAAAAATGAAAATCCGTGTACTCTGCCAGATAATCCAGTGTCTTTACCGCTGTCAGCTTGTCATTTCCATCCTCGCAGCTGTCAAGCAGCACGTTGATCTTCCCGATCAGTTCCTTGTGCTGAGAATCAATCATCTCATTTCCTGTGATCAATGTTTCATCAAATTCTGCTCTCATTGTTTTCTTCCTTTCTTCATATATATCATGAATCTATAGCCGCTATGCCAGATTCCTTCTAATTCCCATTCTTGAACCGCATGATCATCTCATTGGTCAGACTGTCCCTGGATGGCTCAACCGGAATCTCCTCCCGCTCGAACCACTCTGCCAGCGCCAGTTCCTCTTCATCCAGCCGTATCTCACCGGAACCGTCCAGATCACAGTAGAACCCCATCAGGATCGTCCCGCTGAAAGCCCATGGCTGACTCTTATAGTAACGGATATTCTTTACCCTCAGCCCCACTTCTTCCATAACCTCCCTGGCCACGGTCTCCTCCATCGTCTCTCCGATTTCCGTATAGCCCGCAAGAAGGGCATACTTCTTATACTCCCGCCCCGCATACTTGGAAAGAAGAAGCCTGTTTCCGTCAGTCACTGCTATGATAACGGCCGGACAGATCTTTGGATACTCCATGGAACGGCACTTTTCACAATACAGCATCCGCTCCCTGACATCCTGCTTCGTAGGGTAACCACAGCGCCCGCAGTACCGGTGCGCCTGATACCACTGATACAGCTGATACCCCGTAATTCCGGCAAATGCCCTGTGCTGCGGATCCACCTGGCGAAACACCGAAATGTCTTCCATCGTGAAATCAGACAGCCCTTCCCTGTTGACCTCCGTGACAAGATAGTATCGTTCTTCATCTATCTGAAATAAATATGTATAGTTCTTGTAAATATCCTTGTTATCTTTTTCCAGATCCGCTAATCTTGGAAACAGGAACTCCTCCTCTGTCTTTTTCATAAGGCAGGTCCGCCCCTCATAGCAGAGTACAATGCTGTCCCCATCCGGCGGTACGGGATGATATGCATTGTCAAAATGATGCGGCGCAATATCCTGTATCATTGTACTTTCCCTTTCTTCCGCGTAAATTGTATGGGCAGGCCGTGAACACTGACAACAAGCCGCCACAGAACACACCCATCCCGAAAACCTGCCACCGGCGGTTTTTCGGCACACGACGGATGTTATTCTCATAGCGGCCCGTTGTTCTTTCTTTTTCACAGCTGTTGTAGTCCTTCTTCCTCCTATTCGGAAAGCGCGGAAATAATGTCATCTATACTTTTTCCTGATTCCTCCACGGCTTTAAACAGTGCTTCCTTTTTTTCTTCCTTGATCTGCTTATCTATCTCTTTTTTCTTCTGCTTCAGTTCTTTTATCTGTTCCTCACATGCGGTAATCTGATTATTCACCGCTTCCAGCTGTTCCTCCAGTGTCATGTTCACCTGCTTTTTGCGTCCTCTTGCCATTCTAGTTCCTCCAATCATATATTTTCTTAATTATTCTAACACTACTTTATCAAAAATACCATATATTTGCAAGCATTGTCCTAAAAAATTTCCAGCTGTGTAGTTACAATTGTTACAGTTCACGGCCTAACCGGCCGCAAACTGTAACGCATCCAGCCCATTGAAAAGTCGCCTTCGGCGAGGGGCTGGATGCCTGAAACCGCAGCTTTATCGGCCGGATGCCTTGCAGCGGGGTGCAAGGCACCGTGAATAGTAACTTACAATTCGTTACATGTCACATCCCGACCAATCACCACGCTGATTGGTCGGGAGGATGCACATAAAAGCTGGTATTCAGGCCGCCCATTGCCAAAGGCAATTTTAAATGGCGGCCTGAGTTACAGGGCACGCCTGGTCAAGGTGTGACCTGTAACTTACAATTCGTTACATGTCACATCCAGACCAATCACCACGCTGATTGGCCGGGAGGATGCAAATAAAAGCTGGTATTCAGGCCGCCCATTGCCACAGGCAATTCAAAATGCGGCCTGAGTTACAGGTCACGCCTGGTCAAGGTGTGACCTGTAACTACAATTCGGCAGGTCATTTGCAGCGCAATAAATTGCATGTAAATGACCTGCTGAATCGCAACCACACAGCTAAAAAAATTGCCGGATTTCCATCCCGGCGTTACCATCCACACCTTAACCATGTGTAAACAGTACTCCGAAGACCCACAACTCCGGCAATCATTACCATTATTTTTATTTCTTCCTGTCATGAAAGAGAGTGCTCAGCAATACCAGGAAACTTCCCGCCCCGATAAAAAAATCGCCGAGATTAAATGTCAGCTTCGTCAGTTCTTTCCATTTTGTCTGAAATCCCACATAATCGATCACATATCCACGGAGCCATCGATCAAACGTATTGCTCCATGCGCCCGCTGTCATCAGAGACAGCCCGATCTTCTTTACGCAGCGCTTTTTCCGCATCAGGGTAAACAGCTGATAGATCGTCAGAAGCACCGCCGCATACGCGGAAGCATATTTCACGGTTTCCGGCCTGTCCTCCAGCAGTTCCATACAGAATCCGCGGTTATAGACCTTGCGCAGTATCAATTTTCCCTTGCAGGCCGTCCGCTCTTCCTTGCGTGTCATGTACCCTTCTATGGTGGACTTTATGGCAATGTCCAAAAGCGCCAGAGCGGCCGTAATACTGATCAATACCAAAATTCCCATAACCTTTTCCCCCTGTTCCTAAGGAATCGTAGGAAAATAACTTTTACAGATTGCGCAGGATATTTCTTCGGATGTGCAGGTCAAAAAACGCAGTTCTACACTCCGTTTCGGTCCTTGCTGAACAAGCGTCACTGGCGCTTAGCAACGTAGTGGGCCTTGCCCTAAGGGGGACCATGCGCAGCATGGTGGATTCCTTACGGCCATCGTCGAGGCTTTTTGACCTGTGCAGCCGGAGAAATAGACAAGCCAAGGTGTAAAAGTTATTTCCATACGGTTCCTATGTCTATGGCAGCTGATACCATGCCGAAAAACAAGTTCATAATAATGAAGTCCGCATGCCTTACTCCGATATTCTTCCCCAAATCCGGCATGGCTATTCATCCTCCTGCCAAAAACCTCAGGAAAACCCGCTGTTTTATTCTGTCTTCTCTTCCTCAGCCACAGCCTCCGCAGCTTCCTCCTTCACTTCTTCGGCAACTGCTTCCGCTGTCTCTTCTGCCTTTTCCACCGCTTCCCGGGCAGCATCCGCCGCAGCCTCCGCTGCTTCTTCCACTGTCTCCACAGTCTCTTCTACGGCCTCCGCAGCCTCTTCCGCTACTTCCTCCACAATCTCTTCTTCCGGCGGTTCCGGCATCTTGTGTCCGCAGAACGGACAGTATGCCATGCCCTTTCCTACGGTCTTGCCGCACTCTTCACACTGGGAATCTCCCTTTACGTCAGAGATCTTCTGCATGCACTCCGCAATGCTTTCCTCTCTGCTCTGGATCGCCTCGCACAGTCCTGCCGCTTCCTCTCCTACTTCCGTCCCGGACTTGAACTGATCATACACAGCCAGGCCAAGCTCCGCAAGGTCATTGTCATTCTCTCTCTCCAAAGTGCGGATCTGGCTTTTCAGCTTCTGGATCTCCATCGCTTCTCCTGCCTTGTTCGTTACGGTCTCAGCAGCCTCTCCCAGCCGTTTTCCAAAATCTTCCCATAAATGTCTCATCTCAACACAGCCCCTTTCATTGGTGTATAATTTTTATGCAGCTATCAAGATTTAGGATCTGTCATGAAATAAACTTTAATTTTGACTTATCTAAATGAAAAGTTATTTCATGACAGTTCTTTATTGTCCTCATAGTTACTTTGGCTAAGTTTATTATACTCTATTCTCAGCCAACTTCAATTAGTTTCTCTTTTACTTTATAGTTTCGTAATAATTTTTTTACTATTCTGAATCTTTCTGTTCTGTCATATAATAAAATAAAAAAGGAAAATATCCATTATCTATGATTGATCCTGAAATATGCAGAACATCCATCCTTTCTGAGGATTACCGTGATTTTATTGTGAGTAATAATTCAGCTCTGCTTTCCCTTGTCCAGGTTGAGGACTCCTGTACACAGGAAGCCGGGTTTGATTATCGCTGTATCTATCTTCCCGCCGCACAGGCAGATCCCTTCATCTCGGAAATGCTGTACTACAGATCCACGCCGAAATGTTATACGCACATCAGCACGGACTCTTTAAATCAGGCAGGAATTCTGCCGCTTCATAACTATCCGACTCTGCATCTGATGGGCAAGGGAGTGCTGATCGGCTTTCTGGACAGCGGAATTGATTACCAAAACCCGGTTTTTCGGAACCTGGACGGAACCACAAGAATCGTCTCCATCTGGGATCAGACGATCCAGGACGGAACACCGCCGGAATGGTTTGCTTACGGCTCCGAATATACCGAAGAAATGATCAACGAGGCTCTGTTCAGCGACAATCCCCTGGAAATCGTACCTTCCGTGGACGAAGCCGGCCACGGCACCTTTACGGCAAGCCTTGCCGCAGGAAGCGGAAGTCCGGCGGAAAACTTTTTAGGAGCCGCCCCGGAATCCCTCCTCGCCGTTGTAAAATTGAAGCAGGCGAAGCAATATCTGCGGGATTACTATTTTATCCCTGACGAAACTCCCTGCCATCAGGAAACCGACATCATACTGGCACTGCACTATCTGGATCTTCTGGCACAGAAGCTGAATCTGCCGCTGGTATTTTGCTTTGCCCTCGGCACCAACGCGGGAGGACATGTCGGCGCCCTACCCTGTCCGGTCATCCTGAACTCCTATGGTTCCTCCATCAACCGGGTCCCTGTCATCGGCTGCGGAAATGAGGCAGACAAACGGCATCACTACTATGCCGAAATTCCCGACATCTATACGGTCCATACGGCAGAAATACGTGTAGGAGAAGGGGTTCCCGGATTTACCATGGAGCTTTGGACCTCGATCCCGAATGTGGTTTCTATTTCCCTGACTTCTCCTTCCGGTGAAAGTACGAATCGGCTGTCCCTCCGTGCCAATGCCCGCACGGACTTTCAGTTTCTGCTGGAATTGACCCGGGTGTCCATTGATTACCGGATTACGGCAGAACTGGAGAGCTCGGAATTGATCTTCTTCCGCTTTACACTGCCGGCCCCCGGTATCTGGCGGGTCAATATCGAGCCTATCCGCATTTTTAACGGGCATTTCCATATGTGGCTTCCAATCAGTGAATTTATAGGCGGAGAAGTGTATTTTTTAAATTCCAATCCTTACTATACCGTCACAAATCCCGCCAACGGAGCCGGCACGATCAACACAGCCTTTTATGACGGAAATACCAATGCGCTGGCATTAAGCTCCGGAAGAGGCTTCAGCCGGACCGACATCATCACTCCCACTCTGGCGGCGCCCGGCATCAATATCCTGGGAGCCCTCCCCAACGGACGGTTCGTCATGCGCGACGGTTCCAGCATGGCCGCTGCGATCACTGCCGGAGCCGTGGCGCTCCTTCTGGAATGGATCCTGATCAAAATGGGGAATCCTTCCGTAGATTCCTACCAAGTCAAAGGCATTCTTATGATCGGAGCACAGCGCCCGCCGGGAATCCCGTTCCCGAACCGCGACTGGGGATATGGGCTATTAGATTTGTTTAACACCCTGAATGAGCTGCGCAATTTTTAGAGCGCATTTCCCTGGATACTATCCGATAAAGTGCGTCACTGGCGCATCTCCCTGGATATCGTAAAATGGATACCCGGGAACCGATTTTCCCCGGGTATCCATTCTTTCATGTACAACAGTTCCAAAGGGACTGCCTGGCACAGCCATTATGTTCAATTCAGCAGCGGTACGCTCTGGGTTCTGAGCCGGATCACAGGGCCTCCGGTGCCTTCGATATATTCCCTTGTGATCGTCACCTGCCCGATATTCTCATCCTTGGGGATCTCGTACATGATATCCAGCATAAATTCCTCAATGATCGCCCGCAGCGCTCTTGCCCCCGTATCCTTTTCCATCGCCTTTTCCGCAATTGCCTCCAGCGCGCCCTCGTCAAAATCCAGGCTCACTTCATCCAGTGCCAGCAGCTTTTGATACTGCTTCAGGATGGCGTTCCTCGGTTCCTTCAGGATCTTTATAAACATATCCTTGTCCAGCCCCCGCAGGGTAAAGATAATCGGAAGACGGCCGATGAATTCCGGGATCATGCCGAATTTGCGCAGGTCCTCTACCGTTACCTTGGACAGCAGTTCCTTGTCCTTATCGTACTTATCCTTCAATTCCGCGTTGAAACCCATGGAGGTCTTTTTGGAAAGCCGCTCCCTGATAATAATCTCCAAATCCGGAAACGCCCCGCCGCAGATAAAGAGGATATTCTTCGTATTCACCGTAGTCAGCGGAACCATAGCATTTTTGCTGTTGGCGCCTACCGGGACTTCCACCTCACTGCCTTCGAGGAGCTTTAACATTCCCTGCTGCACGGATTCGCCGCTGACATCCCGTTGGCTTGAATTTCTCTTTTTGGCGATCTTATCGATCTCATCGATGAAAATAATGCCCTGCTCCGCACGCTCCACGTCATTGTCAGCCGCCGCAAGCAGCTTGGAAACCACACTCTCAATGTCGTCTCCGATATACCCTGCCTCGGTCAGGGACGTCGCGTCCGTAATCGCGAGAGGCACATCCAGAAGCTTTGCCAGGGTCTTGACCAGATATGTCTTTCCGCTCCCCGTAGGCCCGATCATCAGCATGTTGGACTTCTCGATCTCGATATCATCCGCGCTGCTCGAAGCCACACGCTTATAATGATTATAGACCGCGACCGACATGGCCTTTTTCGCATATTCCTGCCCCACCACATACTCATCCAGGCGGGCCTTGATCTTATGGGGGACCGGTATCTCATTGATATTCAGCTTTTTCACCGGCTTCTCCTTGGCCTCTTTTTTCTTTTTGATCTTCTGCTTCTTCGGAATCGCGTTTTCCAGATCCGACAGATTCAAAAACTGGATACCCGGTATGCTTCCCATCAGCTTTGTAAAGTCCAGGGAACCATTGGTCATCGTGTCAAAACTTCTCTGCATACAGTCCTGGCATATGGTAATATGGTTCGGCATCTCGATCATCTTCCCGGCAACGCTCTCCGGGCGGTGGCACATGAAGCAGACCTTCTCGTACTCGTCCTCCTGCTTCTCATCCTTGCTTTCCGTAACCGCCACATCCTTTTTCTCTTCTGTTGTAGCAGAATCCTCATGTTCCTCGGAATCTACTATCATAAAATCATTCCCTGACATCCTTCATCCTCCACAGTTTTTCCATATCATTGAAAACAGCGGACAGCTCTGCTGCCTGCCATTCGCAATATCAATTCCCTAAAATTATAGCCGAATCACCGCACATATTCAAATAAACTTTTTGTAAAACTATTACCTTTTCCCCCTGCTCGGTTACAGTTCACTGGCCAGCCAGCGAACTGTATGGGAACTGACATCATTGTGTTTCCACGGGCGCTGCAGGCTCCAGCATTTTCAAGAAATCCTCCTCCGACAGGATCGGCACTCCCAGCTCCTTCGCCTTTTTATTCTTGGAAGAGGCTGACTGCACGTCATTGTTGATCAGGTAATTTGTCTTTGATGTCACGGAGCCGGTCACCTTTCCGCCCCTGCTCTCAATCAGTTCCTTCACTTCCCGCCGGTTCGAAAAATGCTCCACACTTCCGGTGATCACAAAATTCATTCCCGCGAACAGCGCCGCGTCCGCCCTCACTTCTTCTTCAGGAATCCGCACTTCCTCCAGGAGCCTGCGGTAAAGCTCCCGATGCTTTTCCTGTCCGAAATAATCCACATAAGCCTTCGCGATGACTCCGCCCACACCGGAGATCTCATCCAGTTCTTCCTCCGTCGCATCCGGGATCCGTGCCGGGTCATTTCCCAGGGCACGGCAGATGACCTTCGCGTTCGCCAGCCCGATATTGGCGATTCCCAGACTGTAGACCAGGCGGGGCAGTGTCGTGTCCCTTGCGTTTTCAATGCTGTCCCTTAGATTTACATAAGACTTTTCCCCGAATCCCTCCAGATTTTTAATTTCCTCCTCATAGCGGTCCAGATGGAAAATGTCGGAAAAATCCTTGATGAATCCCTGTACGATAAACTTTTCCAGCGTCGCCTCGGACAGCCCTTCGATATTCATGGCGTCCCGGCTCACGAACAGCGCGAAGGACTTCACCTGCTTTGCCTGGCACTCCGGATTGGTACAGTACAGCGTCTTCGTATCATTTTCCATGGAAACGCGGGTCGCACCGCCGCACACCGGACAGACGGACGGAATCTCGCAGTTTCCGCTCCGGGTCAGGTTCTCCGCGATCTGGGGGATGATCATATTCGCCTTATAGACCTGGATGGAATCCCCGATCCCAAGCTGAAGCTCCTCCATGATGCTCAGATTGTGGACGCTGGCACGGCTCACCGTCGTTCCCTCCAATTCCACCGGCTCGAATATGGCCACCGGATTGATCAGCCCGGTCCGGGAAGGACTCCATTCGATCTCCTTCAGGGTCGTCTCCCGGATCTCGTCCGCCCACTTGAAGGCAAAGGAATCTCTGGGAAATTTTGCCGTCGCCCCCAATGACTGCCCGTACGCGATATCATCGTAGACCAGCACCAGGCCGTCAGACGGGAAATCATTTTTTTCGATCTGCCCGGCGAACCATTCCACCTCTTCCGAGAGCTCCCGGCCGTCACCTGGTGGTGCTCCACCACCTCAAAGCCCTGGGAAGCCAGCCATTCCAACTGACGGAATCTGGAATTTTCAAAATCCACGCCCTCCGCCCGCACCAGGGAGAAGGCAAAAAAGCGGACATTGCGCTTTGCCGTCACTTCATTGCTCAGCTGACGGACCGAGCCGCTGCACAGATTCCGCGGATTCTTATAGCGCGCGTCCACGTCCTTGATCTCCTCATTGATCCGCTCAAAATCCCGATACCCGATCACCGCTTCCCCGCGGAGGATCAGCTCCCCTTGATAAGGGATATGAAGAGGAAGATTTTTAAATACCTTCGCGTTGTTGGTAATCACCTCTCCCACTTCCCCGTTCCCCCGGGTTACCGCCTTCTCGAGGCTCCCGTCCCGATAGGTCAGCACAATCGTCAGACCGTCCAGCTTCCACGAAATGACCGCCTCCTGGTCTGCCAGAAATTCCTGGAGACGCGCGACCTCCTTCGTCTTATCCAGAGAAAGCATAGGGCGCTCATGCCGCTCCTTCGGCAGCTCGCTGAGCACCTCATAGCCTACATGAACGGTAGGGCTGAAGGCAAGCGTTGTCCCCAGCTCCTGCTCCAGCCCCAAAAGCTCGTCATATAATTTATCATATTCGTAATTGCTCATAATCTCCCGGTCTTCCTGTTCATAAACGCGCCGGGCACGGTTCAGAAGCTCTGTCAGCTCCCGCATCCGTTGTCTCTTCTTTTCCATAAAATCCTGCTCCTGTTCTTGTTCTGCCGCTGTCCCCTTTGCCAGGATCCGGCTCCTCATGGATTGTGCCTTCCGCCTGGCGGATCATTGGAAGAATCTTTGATCCGCGCATACAACTGATCCAATTCCTCATCACTCACTCTGCGGTACTCCCCTTCTTTCAGGGTTCCCAGCTCTATGTTTAATATTCTCGTCCGCACCAGATCCTTCACCTGATACCCAAGTGCTTCACACATCCTGCGTATCTGCCGGTTCAGGCCCTGGGTCAGGATGATGGTGAAGGTATACTTTCCGATCTTTTGCACCCTGCAAGGTCTGGTCACCGTATCCAAAATTGGGATTCCTTCCGCCATCCGCTCCAGAAACTCCGAAGTCAGCGGATGGTCCACCGTCACCTTATATTCCTTTTCGTGCTGATTCACGGCCCGCATGATCTTATTGATGATATCTCCGTTGTTGGTCATCAAAAGCAGTCCCCGGGAGTCCTTATCGAGGCGCCCCACATAAGTAACGCGTACCGGATAGTCCAGAAATCGGACGATACTGTTCCTCTCCCTGCGGTCCTCGGTGCATACGATGCCCGCCGGCTTATTGACCGCCAGCACAATCATCTCGTCCTGCCTGGAGACCACCCTTTTGCCCACACATACCTCCTGTCCCGGATACACCTTCATCCCGGTCTCCCCTGGGTGCCCGTCCACCGTGACTCTGCCGGACGCGATCAGCCTGTCTGCCTCCCTGCGGGAGCATACTCCGGCCTCGCTGAGGTATTTATTGAGGCGGATCGGTCCGGTCTTTGTCCTGAATTCATTTTGGATCTGATTTCCCATTTTCTTCTCACTCCCCGCTCAGCACGCCTTTGAGATTATTATCCTGAAAAAAGGTATTGCCGCTGTACAAGAACAGCACATCCGAAATACGGTAGGTATCCATGATGTCTTCGATCGTTCCGCTGTAATATCTGGGATCCACCAGCACAATCTCCCGGAAATAGGGTGTCAAAAAGGGGACAAAGCTGTTGGCATAGGAATCCTTGATCAGCAGAAGCCTCCTGCCGCTGTCCGCTACGGTCTTAATATCCACCACCGAAGTATTTTCCCCCAGGAACACGGCATACTGATCCCGTGTCTTCAGCTTCGACGAATCATACAGCGAACTCGTTTTCCGCTGTTCATCCACATAATTCACCACCAGATCATTGTCCCTGTCTCTGGGGACATAGATATAGATTTCTTCCCTGACATTCAGCCTGCAGCCGCTTTTTGCCGCCAGCATCCCGTTAAAAGTGGTGGTGACCGGATAAGAGACAAATCCGCTGGAGACATCTTCCTTGATGTTCATCTGTTCCGCCACCCCGCTGAATGTGTAAAATGCCCCCAGGCTGGTCCAGTGATGATCCGTCTTATAGTAAATCTTCTCCCCCGCATGGCTCCCCAGAGCCGCGGCAGCGTCCAGCCATACCACATCCTCCCCCAGCTCACGCTTCACCTGTGCAAGCATCCGGCTCTGATCGGCCACGGCCGCAAATGCCGGGAGGCGCTCACTCATCACATTGGCCGCGTTCGGCACCAGAAGCATATGCATCCGAATGTCATGGTTCTGATTCGCGAACTGCCGGATGGCGTCCAGATTTTCCATCAAGACATCCTGATCCGGCGTTACGATCTCCTCCATCAGATAATCTTCCCGCCCGATCAGAATATCCTCCTCCTTCTTGCTTCCCCCAAGGCTGCTCAATCCTACCTTGATACTTCTCCAGAAATTCCGGCCCGCGAACTGATCTGCCAGGTAAGTCTCATACTTTGACATAAAATCCCCTGATAACAGGCTGCTCGCGGTCAGCTTCGGCATCCTCGCCAGCATCCGGTTCTCCTCCTCGGACATTTCCTTATCCGAGACAATCAGATTCAGCAGAAAAAAAGCGATCATACAGAAAATGAACATTTTTCCCACGGTACCTTCGATTCTTCTTAATCTTCTTTTATTTCGCATCTTGATCTCACCGTCCCTCTGTTTCCCTGACGAACCGTATGAAACTAATGTTATACTCACGGTCAATGAAATCTACCGTGAGTATCGCTCCAGCCGCAGTCGCAAAGCGGCATAATTCCTCTTGCGTAATCTATTTTGATTCGTTTCCCGCGATTCTTAAAAACGGAAGTATAAAAATGGATTAAAAGTCTCTGTCACCAGAAACGCCACACATATCAGGAATACCGCCAGATATACCGCGCAGGACATAATCCTCTGGGTCCGCCCTTTTTTGTAGGACTCCGTGACCGCGCGCAGCAAGGTCCATCCGATCGATGATGAGCCCAATATGCACAGCAAAAATAAAAGCCAGTGTGTTGTCAGGAGGAAAACCGCCTGCCGGTCCGCCGGCGCGCTGGCTCCAAATCCGAACATCATGCCAATATAATCCTGGGCGGATGAAAGATCCGGACTAAAGAAAAATACCCAGCCGATCATCACCAGAATCAATGTGTAGAGCTGCTGAAGCACCCCCGGAATACGGTCCACCAGAGCGCCCCACACATACTTTTCCAGAATCAGCAGCAGTCCATAATAAAGTCCCCAGCAGAGGAAATTCCACTCCGCGCCGTGCCACATTCCGGTCAGCGCCCATACAAGAATGAGGTTGAACATATTCCGCCACGCGCTGCAGCGGTTTCCGCCCAAAGGGATGTATACATACTCCCGAAACCAGGTGCTCAGGGAAATATGCCATCTCCGCCAGAACTCCGTGACATTCTTCGAGACATAGGGATAATGGAAGTTCCTGCGGAATTCAAATCCGAACATCTTTCCCAGTCCCACCGCCATATCCGAATATCCGCTGAAATCAAAATAAATCTGAAAAGCATACGCAAGACATCCGATCCACGCCGTCAGCACGGAGACCGTGCCCACCGGAAGCTGTGTCACCTGTGTATAGACCTCACCGATGGAATTGGCCAGAATCACCTTTTTCGCCAGCCCTCTGACAAAGAACATCACTCCCCGTCCAAATTTTACAATTCCGAAGGACCGCTGCTTCAGCTGCTCATCAATATCCACATACCTGACAATCGGCCCCGCGATCAACTGCGGGAACATGCAGATATATAATGCAAAATATGTAAACTTTTTCTGCGCCCTGACCTTTCCCTTGTACACATCTATGACATAGGAAAGCGCCTGAAACGTATAAAAAGAAATTCCGATCGGCAGCGAGAGCACCCTGTAGGGAATTTCAACAGGAAGCACAGCGTTCAAGGTCTCCATGATCAGGCCGTAATATTTAAAAAAGGCGAGCACGAGCAGATTCGCCGTCACCGCAAAGATCAGGCTGCGCCTGGCAGACCGCGGATACTCCCTCTTTCCGTCAATATCAAGCCCGCAGAAATAATTCATGAGGATCGACAGCATCATCAGAATGATATAGACCGGCTCTCCCCATGCATAAAAAAACAAGCTGGCAGCCAGCATCACCAGATTCCTCATCTGCGGGGCTGCCAGATAATAAACTGCCAGCGTAACCGGCAGAAATACAAACAAAAAAGTTATACTACTAAACAGCATTCAACTATCCTCTTCCCTGCCTGGACCGATACGCACATCTTCCCGCCCATCCGGCACCGTTCGCCGGACGAAGCATGCACGGATCGTCTACAGGCTATTTGTAAATGCGGCGGCATAGCTTTCTGCATCCGGCGAGACCGCAAGAAAAATAAACCTTCCTCTTACCAGGATCTGGGCCTGCTCGATCAGCTGCGCCTGCTCCGGTGCGTAGCCTTCGAAGGTATTCCTTCTGTTTTCCAGCCGTTCCTCAACGGCATCCCGCACCTCCTGCACCTGCTGGTCCGTATTCACTTCGACCAGCAGCACTTCCAGAGCGGAAATGCTGAATTCGGCCGAGTAATACATCACACCTTCATAATCCGCGCTGTTAAGCCCATAATACCGCTTCAATGCCCGGGCATCCTGTTTGACAAGAGCTTCCTGGTCTAACTGTTCCTCCACGGCCGAAGCCACCTCTTCAAAAGGCTTCGTGCTTCCGCTGGTGTAGATCAGAAGCAGCACAATATACACGAGGATCAGAAAAGCCATCCCGAACTTCAAAATGGTTGCCGCGCTGAGAGGCGGATTACCCTGGGACTGCTTTCCATAGTCCTCCCTGTAAGGTGGTCTCACATCCTCTCCAAATTGATCCCCATAATCCGGCCCGGTAGCCCCATAGTTTTCCCGATAGCCCGCTTCTCTGTGAACAGGATCTTCCCCGTAGCCCCGGTAGCCCGCTTCCCTGCGGACAGGATCTTCCCCGTAGCCACGGTAGCCCGCTTC